>NZ_JBEZGK010000004.1:116905-386112 GCF_040649935.1 Micromonospora sp. NPDC048842
CGTCGCGTGGCTCAGTGCCGCTCGGGTCGCGTGGCTCAGTGCCGCTCGGGTCGCGTGGCTCAGTGCCGCTCGGGTCGCGTGGCTCAGTGCCGCTCGGGTCGCGTGGCTCAGTGCCGCTCGGGGCGACGTTTGCGCCGCTCGTTGAAGTCGCGCATCCGCTGCGGGTAGCCCATCAGCCGGACGTCGTACACCGGGATGCCCATCCGGTACGCGAAGCGCCGGGCGCCGTCCGGGCCGTCGATGCGCCGACGGGTCCACTCCCCGTCGTCGGCGATCAGGATGACGGTGGTCTCCGTCACCGTCGTGCGGGGTTCGATGTACGCCTCGACGCCGCGCCGACTCCGGATGAAGTTCTCCAAATGGTCCAGATCGCCGCGACTGGCGGCGCGGTCATGGCTCGGCACAGCCGCCTGTTTGCGGCGCCGGAACAAGCCCACCGGATCTCTCCCCCACCGTGCGTCATCGACAACGGTGCCAAGGGTACGTGTCGATGACGTGTCGTTGGGCACCTCGGTACGCACCCTGTGCCCAGTGGTGACAAGATGACCGAGGTGGGGTGTGTCCCTGTTACACCTCTGTGACCCCCGATGCAGCGACGCGACCTGGGAGTTGGACGTGAGCGAGCCGAACGAAGCGACCTTCGACATTGTCATTCTCGGAGGTGGCAGCGGCGGCTACGCGACCGCGCTGCGCGCCGTCCAGCTGGGCCTGAAGGTCGCGCTGGTCGAGAAGGGCAAACTCGGCGGCACCTGCCTGCACAACGGCTGCATCCCGACGAAGGCCCTGCTGCACGCCGCCGAGATCGCCGACCAGGCCCGCGAGTCGGAGCAGTTCGGCGTGAAGGCCGAGCTGATCGGCATCGACATGGCCGGGGTCAACTCGTACAAGGACGGCGTGATCGCCCGCCTGTACAAGGGCCTGCAGGGCATGTTGAAGGGCAACAAGGGCATCACGATCGTCGAGGGCGCCGGCAAGCTGGTCGGCAAGAACGTGGTCGAGGTGGACGGCAAGCGTTACACCGGCCGCAACATCGTCCTGGCCTCCGGCTCGTACGCGAAGAGCCTGCCCGGCCTGGATGTCGACGGCGAGCGGATCATCACCAGCGACCACGCTCTCACGATGGACCGGGTGCCGTCGTCGGTGATCGTGCTCGGTGGCGGCGTGATCGGCGTCGAGTTCGCCAGCGTGTGGAAGTCCTTCGGCGTGGACGTGACGATCGTCGAGGCGCTGCCCCGGCTGGTCGCCGCCGAGGACGAGGAGTCGTCCAAGGCGCTGGAGCGGGCGTTCCGCAAGCGGAAGATCAACTTCAAGGTCGGCAAGCCGTTCGAGAAGGTCGAGAAGACCGAGAGCGGCGTCAAGCTGACCATCCAGGGCGGCGAGACCGTCGAGGCGGAGCTGCTGCTGGTCGCCGTGGGTCGCGGCCCGAACACCGCCAACCTCGGGTACGAGGAGCAGGGCGTCAAGATGGACCGCGGCTTCGTGCTGACCGACGAGCGGCTGCGCACCAGCGTGCCGAACGTCTACGCGGTCGGCGACATCGTGCCCGGCCTCCAACTCGCGCACCGGGGCTTCCAGCAGGGCATCTTCGTGGCCGAGGAGATCGCCGGGCAGACCCCCGCCGTGATCGACGAGGTCGGCATCCCGCGCGTCACCTACTGCGATCCGGAGCTGGCGTCGGTGGGTCTCACCGAGGCCAAGGCCAAGGAGCAGTACGGCGCTGACAAGGTCAAGACGTACAACTACAACCTGGGTGGCAACGGTAAGAGCCAGATCCTCAAGACCACCGGCTTCGTGAAGCTGGTCCGGGTCGAGGACGGCCCGGTGGTCGGCGTACACATGATCGGCGCCCGGGTGGGTGAGCTGATCGGTGAGGCGCAGCTCATCTACAACTGGGAGGCCTACCCGGCGGAGGTCGCCCAGCTCGTGCACGCCCACCCGACCCAGAACGAGGCCCTGGGCGAGGCGCACCTGGCCCTCGCCGGCAAGCCGCTGCACGCGCACGCCTGATCATCCACAACCGCGGCGTCCGGCGACGGGCGAAGATCCCACCAGGGGAATGAAGGAGTCTCAGAAAATGCCGGTATCGGTCACCATGCCCCGGCTCGGCGAGAGCGTCACCGAGGGCACCGTCACTCGCTGGCTCAAGCAGGAGGGCGACACGGTCGAGGTCGACGAGCCCCTGCTCGAGGTCTCGACCGACAAGGTCGACACCGAGATCCCGTCACCCGCTGCCGGCGTGCTGAGCCGGATCGTGGTCGGCGAGGACGAGACCGCCGAGGTCGGCAGCGAGCTGGCAGTCATCGCCGGTGAGGGCGAGTCGACCGGCGGTGGCGAGGCCGCCCCGCAGGAGCAGGCCCCGGCCGAGTCGGTCGAGCCGGCCGCCGAGCCGACGGCCGCCGCCGAGGGCACCGCCGACGAGGTGGCCCAGGACGAGGCCCCGGCCGAGGCGCCGGCCCCGGCTGCCGCCTCGTCGGGCGAGGGCACCGCGGTGAAGATGCCCGCCTTGGGCGAGAGCGTCACCGAGGGGACTGTCACCCGCTGGCTGAAGCAGGTCGGCGAGACCATCGAGGTCGACGAGCCGCTGCTGGAGGTCTCCACCGACAAGGTGGACACCGAGATCCCGTCGCCGGTCGCCGGCACGGTGCTGGAGATCAAGGTCGCCGAGGACGAGACCGCTGCGGTCGGCGCCGACCTGGCGATCATCGGCGCTGCCGGTGGTGCCCCCGCCCAGGCGCAGCCCGAGCCGAAGCCCGAGCCGAAGGCAGAGGCCAAGCCGGCGCCGAAGGCCGAGCCGAAGCCGGAGCCGAAGGTCGAGGAGCCGACGCAGGGCGCCTCGTACAGCGAGCCCGCCGCGGAGACCGAGAGCTCGGCGCAGCCGGCGAAGACCGAGCAGGCCGCCCAGCCGGCCGCGTCGACCTCGGCGCCGGCACGCCCGTCCGCCCCGGCGCCGGGTGCCGGCGAGGAAGCCGCCGGGTACGTGACCCCGCTGGTGCGCAAGCTGGCCAGTGAGCACGGCGTCGACCTGGCCGCGCTCAACGGCACCGGCGTGGGTGGTCGGATCCGCAAGCAGGACGTGCTGGAGGCCGCCGAGAAGGCGAAGGCCGCCAAGGCCGCTCCGGCTGCCGCTCCCGCCGCCGCCGCGGCCCCGGCCAAGCCGGCCGCGAAGCCGCAGCCGAGCTCCAAGCGGGGCACCACGGAGAAGCTGCCGCGGATCCGGGCGACGATCGCCAAGCGGATGCAGCAGTCGCTGCACGAGACGGCGCAGCTGACCACTGTCGTCGAGGTCGACGTCACCAAGGTCGCCAAGCTGCGGGTCCAGGCGAAGGACTCGTTCCAGGCCAAGCACGGCGTGAAGTTGTCCTTCCTGCCGTTCTTCGCCCTCGCCGCCATCGAGGCGCTGCAGACCCACCCGATCATCCAGGCCAGCATGGACCTGGACGGCGGCACGATCACCTACCCGGCCGCCGAGCACCTCGGCATCGCCGTGGACACCGAGCGCGGGCTGCTCGTGCCGGTCATCCACAACGCCGGCGACCTCAACATGGGCGGCATCGCCAAGCGGATCGCCGACCTGGCGGAGCGCACCCGGGCCAACAAGATCACCCCGGACGAGATGGCCGGGGCGACCTTCACGCTGACCAACACGGGCAGCCGGGGCGCGCTCTTCGACACCCCGATCGTGCCGTCGCCGCAGTCGGCGATGCTCGGCACGGGCGCCGTGGTGAAGCGTCCGGTCGTGGTCAACGACCCGGAGCTGGGCGAGGTCATCGCGGTCCGGTCGATGGTCTACCTGGCCATGTCCTACGACCACCGGCTGATCGACGGCGCCGACGCGGCCCGCTTCCTGACCGCGGTCAAGGAGCGGCTGGAGGCCGGCAACTTCGATTCGGAGCTGGGCCTGGCCTGATCTTCCCGCAACGCCGAAGGGGCGCCCCGGTCGTCGACCGGGGCGCCCCTTCGTCTGCGGTCCTCAGCTCTTGAGCAGCTCGGTCGAGACCTTCCAGAGCCGCTCGGCGGCCTCCGGGTCCAGCGCGTACGCCGCGACTCCCGTCCGCCCACCGGGCTGGTTGGGGGCGGCTTCCTGACAGTCCTCGAAGTAGCGCCCGCCCACCCCGTCGAGCAGCGGCGAGGCAGCGACCAGCACTGAGGTGGCGGCACCCTGCTCGACGGTCTTCCAGGCCGCCGCGTTGCCCGCGCGCAGCCGGTCCAACTCCTCCTCACTCACGTAGCGCTGAAGGTTGGTCCGGATCGCGCCGGGCATCAGCGAGTTGGTGAGGATGCCGTCGTCGGCCCAGCGCCGGGTGGCCTCCACGGCGAACAGCACGTTGGCCGTCTTGGACTGCCCGTACGCCTGCCACGGCTCGTACTCCCGCTTGTCGTACTGGATGTCCTCGAAGACCACCGGTGAGCGCAGGTGGGCGGCGGAGCTGACCGAGACGATCCTGGCCCCGTCGCCCGCGGCGAGTGCCGGACGCAGCCCGGTGGCGAGCGCGAAGTGCCCCAGGTGGTTGGTGGCGAACTGCATCTCCCAGCCCTGCGGGGTGCGGGACAGGGGTGCGGCCATGATGCCGGCGTTGTTGACCAGGATGTGCAGCGGGCCGTCCCAGTTGGCCACGAAGTCGGCGACCGAACCCTGGTCGGCGAGGTCGAGCGGGGCGACCAGGACGCTGTCGTTGCCGGTGGTGGCGGTGATGTCGTCGGCGGCCTGCTGACCCGCGTCGGGGTTGCGGACGGCCAGGGTTACCTCCGCGCCGGCGCTGGCCAGCGCGCGGGCGGTTTCCACGCCGATCCCGGAGGACCCGCCGGTGACGATCGCCCGCCGCCCGACGAGGTCCACGCCCCGGATCACGTCCATGGCAGTGGAGTGATGGGCGAACGAGGTTGTGATCGGGTTGTTGGTCGTCATTGTCCATCCTTGTCCGGGGTGGGCGGACCGACCGGCCCGCTGCGGAGGCCGTGGCCCCGCTGTTTCCCCGACCCGGGCCGGAGGTAACGCCGGACCCCGTCGCCATCGCCGTTCGGGCCTCCGACCAGCCCGGACGCTGCCAGAGTGGAATCGTGGGCGGCTACCGGCGGGGTGGACAGCTGGGACCGGCCGTCCCGATCGCCCCCGGCGCCCGGGTGGACAAGTTCGAGGTCTTCTTCGACCTGGTCTTCGTCTTCTCGTTCTTCATCATCACCCGGGCCACCGCAGCGAACATCTCCGGCCGGCAACTGCTGCACGCCGGCCTGGTCCTCGCCGTGCTCTGGTGGATCTGGGTGGTGCACAGCCTGGTCGCCACCCGGGTCCGGCTCGGCGAGGGCTACGTCCCGGTGCTCATGGTGATCGCGATGGTCGCCCTGTTCGCGTTCGCGCTGGCGCTTCCGCAGGCGTTCAACGACCCGAAGGGGAGCGCCGCCGGCCCGATGCTGGTGGCCATCAGCTACGTCGTGGTCCGGGCCGTACACATGATCCTCTATCAGCACGTGGTGCGGGACAGCCCGCAGGAGCGGCGGCAACTGCGGCGGTTCGCCCCGGAGCTGGCGGTGAGCATCGTGCTGCTGCTGGCCGCCGCGCTCATCCCGCCGCAGATCAGCGACCCCGATCGGGCCGCCCTGGTCCGCGACGGGCTGTGGATCACCGTGGTGGTGGTGCAGTACGCCACCGGCTTCATCGTCGGGACCTGGGGCTGGGGGGTGACCAGCGCCGAGCACTGGACCGAGCGCTACGACCTCATCCTGATCATCGCGCTGGGCGAGTCGATCATCTCGACGGGCGTGGGCGGCAACCTGCTCGGCAAGCCGGTCACCTGGCCGGCGGTGGCCGCCGCCGCGCTCGGCATCGTGGTCACCGCGGCCCTCTGGTGGGCGCACTTCGACTTCATCGGGCCGGCCGCCCGGATCGCCCTGCACGCGGCGGAGGGCGCTCCCCGGGTGGCGATGGCCCGCGACGCGTACGCGTATCTCTACCTGCCGATGATCGCCGGGGTGATCCTCTTCTCGATCGGCAACGAGGAGGTTCTGCACAAGATCACCGACCCGGTCGGCGGGATCGCCGAGAAGGTCGAGGGGCCGGCGGTGCCGATGCTCTTCGGTGGGTTGATCTGCTATTTCGCCGTCAACCTGCTCTTTCAACTACGCACCCTGCACACCGTCAGCTGGACTCGCGTCGGCGTCATAGTGGTGCTCACGGCGGCCCTCCCGGTCGGCCAGCACCTGCCGGCGCTGGGCGCGCTCACCCTCGCGACAGTGATCTGCGTGGCGCTGGTGGCCGTGGAGGTGATGGTGATGGCGCAGTCCCGGCACGCCCTGCGGGCCGCAGTCTTCCAGGAGCGGACCAGCCACGAGGCCCACGAGGCCGCCTGGCGGGCGCGCTGGCACGACGTCCGGGAGACCGACGAACCGACCACTCCGTGATTCCCGGGTTTGGGGGCCTGACCCGCCGGCCCTAGACTGCGGTGCAGCGTCGCAGTGCACCCGGCCCGAAGGCCGCCGAGGGCATGGAGGCGCGGGGACAGCATGGGACGAAACGTGCACCCAACCGGTTCACCGGCCGGCCGGCTCGCCGCCGTCGGCAATCAGATGATCGAGATCCACCTCTGGCTCAGTGCGGAACTGGCCCGGTTACAGGCAAGCCTCGACACCCCGTCCCGGGATCTTCGGGCGCACTGCCTGACCTTCTGTGCCGCGCTCGGCCGACACCACACCGGTGAGGACGCGGGCGCGTTCCGGCTGCTGGCCGAGGAAGCCCCCGAGCTGCGCCCGGTCATCGACAACCTGATCACCGATCACGAGGTGGTGGCGGGGATCCTGGAACGGGTCGAGGCACTGCTGGGCGGCGACGCGGCGGTGCCTGTCGACCAGGTGCGCGCCGAGCTGGGCGGGCTGGCCGCCCTGCTGGAGTCGCACTTCCGTTACGAGGAGAAGCGACTGGTCACCGCCCTGAACGCGCTCACCGGTCGACAGGGGACGACAGAGGACCTGCTCGGCCTGACCGCGCCCGGTCCCCTTTAGCCAGCCTCCGACCCCGGCGCGGTGTCGGGCAGTCGCTCGTAGAAGCGGATCTTCTCCCGGAGGTGGTCGTACTGGCGCTGGAGCAGGCGCATCTGTTCCTCGACCCGCGCCGCGTGGTGGCACAGCAACTCGTGCCGCTCGTCGGTGGTGTGCTCGCCGTCGCGGGCCAGTTGCGCGTAGCGGCGCATCTGCGCGATTGGCATCCCGGTGTCGCGGAGGCAGCGGAACAGCACCAGCCAGCCGAGGTCGTCGTCGGTGAAGACCCGCTGCCCGCCCGCCGTACGCTCCACGTCCGCGAGCAGGCCGATCTTCTCGTAGTACCGCAGAGTGTCCAGGCTGAAGCCGCTGCGGCGGGCGGCCTCCGAAGGGGCGTAACCGCTCATGTCGCGAGATGCTAGTGCTTGACCTGGAGCGCGCTCCAGATTGCAGGCTGGTGACCATGACGACGACACGGACGCTGGGACGCAGCGGCATCACGGTGAGCGCTATCGGAATGGGGTGCTGGGCCATCGGCGGCCCGCTCTGGGGTGACGACGGGCAGCCGTTCGGCTGGGGCGAGGTGGACGACGACGAGTCGATCCGCACCGTCCACCGGGCGCTCGATCTCGGGGTCACCCTGTTCGACACCGCCAGCAACTACGGCGCCGGGCACAGCGAGCGGATCCTCGGCAAAGCCCTGGCCGGGCGGCGGGACAGCGTGGTCATCGCCACCAAGTTCGGCAACGTCAGCGAGGAGGGCGCCCGGCGGGCGCTCGGCACCGACGCCAGCCCGGCCTTCGCGGTGCGCAGCCTGGAAGACTCGCTCCGCCGCCTCGGCACCGACCACGTCGACCTCTACCAACTGCACATCAACGCACTGCCGGTGCCCGCCGCGCTCGATCTGGTCGACACCCTGGAGGCCCTGGTCGACCAGGGCAAGATCCGGGCGTACGGCTGGAGCACCGACGACCCGGCCTCGGCGGAGGCGTTCGCGGCTGCCGGCCCGCACTGCGCCGCGATCCAGCACGACGAGTCGGTGCTGCGCGACAACGCGGCGGTGCTGGCGGTCTGCGACAAGCACGACCTGGCCAGCCTCAACCGTGGGCCGCTGGCGATGGGGCTGCTCACCGGGTCGACCCGGGCGGTCGGGGCGGACGACGTGCGTGGACGGGCACCGGAGTGGCTGGAATGGTTCACCGACGGCCGGCCGACACCGCGCTGGGCGGCCCGGGTCGACCAGGTCCGCGCGGCGCTCACCGCCGACGGGCGCACCCTCGCACAGGGCGCACTCGGCTGGCTGCTGGCGCGTAGCCCCCGTACCGTGCCGATTCCCGGCCTACGCACTGTGGCCCAGGCCGACGAGAACCTGGCCACCCTGACGCTCGGCCCGCTGGGTGCCGAGTCGTACGCCGAGGTGGAGCGTCTCCTCGCCGACCTTCGTCCGGCCCCCGCGGCCTGATCACCGGGCCGGTCCACGCCCCGGGCGTCGTCAGCGGAAGTCGTCAGCGTGCTCGCCGGCCCACTGCCGGAACGTGCGCCCCGGGCGGCCGGTCACCTGCTCGACGTCCGGGGCGACCCAGGCGTTGCCGTCGAGATGCCGGCCCATCTCCAGGAACCACTCGATCACCTCGGCGGGATAGTCGTCCTTCCAGTACTCCCGGGCCTGCTCCGGGGTCAATTCGTCGAACCGGACCGGGCGGCCGATCGCCGCACCGATCATCTCGACCGCGTCCCGGCGCCGGACCGGCTCCGGACCGGTCGGCTGGTAGACCTGGCCGGCATGGCCGTCATCGGTGAGCGCCGCCAGGATGACCGCGGCGATGTCCGCCTCGTGGACCAGGGCGCTGCTCCAGTCACCGAACGGCGCCCGGACCACCCCCTCGGCCCGGATGGCGGGCGCCCAGTCTCGGGTGTTCGCCATGAACTCGCCGGGAAAAATGTGCGTCCACTCCAGACCCGAGTTCTCGATCGCCCGGTGCAGCGGCCGATGCGGGGCCTCGAGCGGGTCGTCGTCGGCCCGGCTCGGATCGTTGTGACCGAGGTGGGTGACCCGACGAACGCCGGCCTTCCGGGCCAGCTCCAAGATCTCCGCACCGGTGCTCAGCGGTCCGTACCCATCCATCGCGACCAGGTGCATGCGCGTCACGCCGCGCAGCGCCGGCGCCAGCGTGTCGGGCCTGGCGAAGTCGCCCGCCAGCACCTCCACCCCGCTGGGCAGCGCGGCGGCCGCCGGCGACGCGGGATCGCGGGTCAGCGCGCGTACGTCGTGGCCGGCGGCCACCAGTTGCCGGACCAGGCTGCCTCCGACGGTCCCGGTCGCTCCGGTCACCAGGATCGGCATGGTTCCTCCTCAGCTGTCGCCCGACGGTGGGCACGGTGAGCCGATCCCGCCATTCCGGGGGCGCTCTCGGATGGCTCATGGTCAGCCAGATCGATGCCGGAAGCAATCGCGAACATTGCATTCACGTTCCCTCTGACCTGCGGAAACGCGACCGGCGCCGAATGCGCGCGACAGCCTTTTTCGGTACCCGGAACAGCCGCTGACCTGCGTCTTCCATGCTGCTCGCCGAGCCGCGCAATTTTTTCGCCGGTACGTCCCGCAGCCGGTGACGTCGGCCGCGCCGCGCATCCGTCCGCGCCGTTCTGGACGAAGATGGGGGTATGCGGATCCTTCTGGCCGGCGCGTCCGGCTTCCTCGGCACCCGGCTGGCCGACCGGCTCACGGCGGACGGGCACCAGATCACCCGGCTGGTCCGTCGATCGCCGCGCGACTCGCAGGAGCGTCGGTGGGACCCGGCCGCCGGGCACCTCGACCCCGCAGTGGTCGCCGAGGCCGACGCCGTGGTCAACCTGGCTGGCGCGGGCGTCGGCGACAAACGCTGGAACGACGACTACCGCCGGTTGATCCGCACCAGCCGGGTGGACAGCACCACCACGCTGGCGACCAGCATCGCCGGGGTGCCCGCTGCGGACCGACCCCGGGTGCTGCTCAACTCGTCGGCCGTCGGCTGGTACGGCAACACGGGCGACCGGGCGGTCGAGGAGGACGCGCCGGCCGGCGAGGGCTTCCTGGCCGACGTCTGTCGGGTGTGGGAGGCCGCGACCCGGCCCGCCGAGGACGCCGGGGTACGCGTGGTCCGGCTGCGTACCGGTCTGCCGCTGGACCGCGACGGCGGGCTACTCAAGCCGCAGCTGCTGCCGTTCAAGCTGGGCATCGCCGGCCGGCTGGGCAGCGGCCGGCAGTGGCTGCCGTGGATCTCGATGGCCGACTGGCTGAACGCGACCCGCTTCCTGCTCGACCACGACGACATCGCCGGCCCGGTCAACGTGGTGGGGCCGAACCCGGTCACCAACGCCGAGTTCACCCGCGAGCTGGCCCGGCAACTGCACCGTCCGGCGATCATCCCGATCCCCGCGCTGGCGCTCAAGGTGGTCCTCGGCGGCTTCTCCCACGAGGCCCTCACCAGCACCAGAGTCCTCCCCGGAGTCCTGGCCCGAGCCGCCTACCCCTACCAGCACCCCACCCTCCCCCAAGCCCTCCAAGCAGCCCTAACCCCCTGACCCTTAACCCGCCCCCGGTCCCGCCCCCGTTCGCGTTGATCATGAAGTTATTGCCGTTCGCCTCGGCGTGTCGTGGCAACAACTTCATGATCGACAGGGTTCGTCCCCGGGGTGGTTCGGCCGTTGGCAGAATTGGCGGTCGGCGGGTCGTTGGTGGGCCAGCGTGGGCCGATGCTTGACCAATGGCGACCTTCTCCCTCCAGGCCACCCCGACCGACGCGACGAGCTGGGCCGAGCTGGCCCGTCGGGCCGAGACCGCCGGCTTCGACGCTCTCCTCGCCGCGGACCACCCCGGCGACGTGACGTCACCGTTCGTCGCGTTGGCCGCCGCCGCCCCGGTCACCTCGACGATCGGGCTCGGCTCGTACGTGTCGAACCTCGGCGTACGGGAGCCGATGCTGCTCGCGGCCGACGTGGCCACCCTCGATCTGATCTCCGGCGGACGGGCCCGGCTCGGTGTCGGCGCCGGTCACACTCCGGCGGAGTGGCGCGCGGTGGGCCGGGAACGCCCCGACGTGGCCGGGCGGGTCCGCCGTTGCGTGGCCGTCGCCGAGGCGGTCCGCGCCCTGCTCGACGGCGCCTCGGTCACCGTCGACTCGGCCGAGCTGACGATGCGCGAGGCGGTGCTGCGCGAACCCCGGCCCGTGCAGGACCGGATTCCGCTGACGATGGGTACGGCGAACTCGACGCTGCTGCGGTGGGCCGGCGCGCACGCCGACGTTGTCGGGCTGACCGGGTTCGGACGTACCCTCGCCGACGGCCACCAGCATGAGGCGCGCTGGCGGGCCGACCAAATCGAGGCGCAGTTGGCCTGCGTGGCCGCCGGCGCGGCCGGCCGAGCTGACCCGCCGGCGCTGGAGGCACTGGTGCAGACGGTGGTGGTCACCGACGACGCGGAGGCTGTCGCCGCGGAACAGGCCCGGCGTAACGGCATGACGCCCGCCGAACTGCTGGCCACCCCGTTCGTGCTGATCGGCACGGTGGACGAGATCGTCACGGCGGTCGCCGAGCACGAACGGCGGTGGGGGGTGACCCGGTTCGTGGTCCGCACCAATGCGCTGGAAACGCTAGAGCCGGTCCTAACCCGCCTGACCTGAGCCCCCCACCCCCCGCCGACAGCCCCGTTGATCAAGAGGTTTGCGTCAGATTCCGGCTACCGGATGACGCAAACCTCTTGATCAACAGGGGCAAGGGGGGAAGGAGGGAAGGGGGGGTGGGGGGTTAGCAGCCGACTACCCAGTGGTTGGGGGCGGTCTGCTTGAGGGCGCTGGTGTAGAAGGTGTTGTAGAGGCCCATCCGCTGGTTGGAGCCGTTGGCGTAGGCGTAGCCGCCGGACTGGTACGCCCGACCGGCCGCCACGTGCGCGTAGTTGCTGGCCGTCACGCAGGTCGGCGGCGCGGTCGGGGTGGCCGTCGGGGTCGGCGTGGGGGTGGCCGTCGGGGTCGGGGTCGGGTTGGTCCCGCCGCCGTTCAGACCGAAGAAGAGCGCGTCACGGTACGTCGAGCAGATGGTGTCCAGGAAGTACGCGCCAGCGGTGCCGCACTGCTCGGCCGCCGAGCCCGGATCGACCGGGGTGCCGTGGCCCATCCCGGAGATCCGGTAGAGGCGTACGTCGTCGTTGCCGTACACCTCGAGGCTGGTGTTGCCGGGCAGCGACGAGGTGCTGATCGGGGTCTGCGACACGCCCCGCACGTTTGTCCACTGGTCGCGGGACTCGGTGGCGTTGAGCGGTGCGACGGTGTAGTCCGAGGTGCCGTGCCAGATGGCCACCCGGGGTCGCGGGCCGGTGTAACCGGAGTACGCGCCACGGACCAGGTCGCCCCAGGCGGCCGGGGTCTTGTCCGCGCCCGGGCTCATACAGCTGAACGCGTTGACCATGCTGGTGGCGCAGCGGTACGGGATTCCCGCGATGATCGATCCGGCGGCGAAGACGTCCGGGTAGGTGGCCAGCATGACCGCGCTCATCGCCCCGCCGGCGGAGAGCCCGCTGACGTAGACCCGGGAGCCGTTCACCCCGTAGTTCGTCTTGGCGTGGTCGACCATCTGCTTGATCGACAGCGCCTCGCCCTGGCCTCGGGTGGTGTCCCCCGCCTCGAAGAAGTTGAAGCACGAGTTGGCGTTGTTGCCGGAGGGCTGCTGGGCGACGATCAGGGCGAACTTCCACTGGTCGGCGTACTTCTGCCAGCCGGAGTTGGCGAAGTAGCCGGAGGCGTTCTGGGTGCAGCCGTGCAGCAGGACGACGGCCGGGGCGTTGGCCGGCAGACCGTCCGGGCGGTAGGCGTACATGGCGAGGTTGCCGGGGTTGGAGCCGAACCCGGTGACCTGGGTGAGGGTGGCGGCCTGGGCGGGTGCGGCGACGGCGACCGCGCCCGCGACGGCGAGGGCGAGGCCGGCGACCGCACCGAGCAGCCGGGTGAGGGTGGACGAGGAGCGGCGCACGGCGGCCTCCTGAGGGGCAGACTGTGAACTGGGTCACTGTCGAGTTGCCGTGACGTTACGACGATGTGTCGCACCTATGACATGGGGCACACTCACACATTCACGACGGACGCTGTGTACGTCAGACCGTCGACGTGGCGGGTCGAATCCGTCCCCAACGGTCCCGTCCTTGCAGGTCTGACCGGCCCGTCCAGGTCCGGTTGGTAACGTCCGCTGCGTGCCGTCCTCCCCGTCGCTGGCCACAGGGCCCGCACCCGTGTCGCCGCCGCGCACCGTCCGGGACCGCCGGGCCGACCTGATCGTCGTGCTGGTGGCGCTCGCGCTCGCCGTCTGGGTGACCAGTGGGCTGTGGCGGGATCCGAACGTCCGCACCATCACCGTCAACTCCAGCGACCAGGCGCTGTTCGAATGGCTGTTGGCCTTCGGTGGGCACGCGGTCACCCACTGGGACAACCCGCTCTTCACCTACCTGATCAACGTCCCGGACGGCGTGAACCTCGCGGTCAACACGACGATCACCGTGTACGCGGTGGTCTTCGCCCCGCTCACGTACCTGATCGGGCCGCCGGCGACGTTCCTGGTGATCCTCACCCTGAACCTGCTCGCCACCGCGCTGGTCTGGTACTGGCTGCTCTCCCGGCACCTGGTCCGCAGCCAGTTGGCCGCCGGGGTCGGCGCCCTGTTCATCGCCTACTCCCCCGGCATGGTGTCGCACGCCAACGCGCACCTGAACTGGACCGCCGGTTGGCTGGTGCCGCTGCTGATCTGGCGGCTGTTCGCGCTACGCCGCGCCGGGCACTGGCTTCGGGACGGGGTGATCCTCGGCGTGCTGGTCGCTGTGGCCTTCTCGATCGCCGCCGAAGGGCTCTTCTTCACCGCGCTGGCGCTGGGGGTGTTCGTCGCCATCTGGGCGCTGCACCCGGCCAACCGGGTGGAGGCCCGCGCCGCGCTGCCCACCTTCCTGCGCGGGCTCGGGGTGACAGCAGTGGTCGCCGGTGTGCTGCTGTCGTACCCCTTGTGGTTGCACTTCGCCGGGCCACAACGGTTCCACGGCACCGGCTTCGACCCGGTGATCCACTCCGAGGACATCGCGGCGTTCGCCGCCTTCCCACGCCGCTCGCTGGCCGGCGAGGCCGGGCTGGGCACCTCGCTCGCGCCGAACCCGACCGAGGAGAACTCGTTCTTCGGCATCCCGCTGCTGGTGCTCACAGTGATCTGTTTCGTCGTGCTCTGGCGGCGGGCCGACCCGCACCGCCGGGCCACCCTCTGGGCGCTGGGCGCCCTCGCTCTGATCTTCACGGTGCTCTCGTTCGGACCGGTCGCCAAGGTCGATGGCCGACGCACCGATCTGCCCATGCCGTTCGACCTGGTCGGCCAACTGCCGGTGGTCAACGCCGCGCTGCCGGCCCGGCTGGCGCTGGTGGTCGCGCCGGTGGTCGGGCTGCTGCTGGCGTACGCCGTCGACCAGTTGCGCGCCGCTCCGCCCCGGCACCGCTCCACGGAACTGGCCTGGCTGCTGGGTTTCGCGGTGGCCCTGGTGCCGCTGCTGCCCACCCCACTGCTCACCGACGAGCGGGAGCCGATCCCCCGCTTCATCACCTCCGGCACGTGGCGGGACTACGTGTCACCCGACGGGGTGCTGACCCCGGTGCCGCTGACCGTGGACATCTACCCGGACGGCCAGCGCTGGCAGGCGTACGCGTTGTCGCACCGGCAGGGCGAGTTCGCCATCCCGGGCGGCTTCTTCCTCGGCCCCGGCGGGCCGGACGGGCGGGGCCGGATCGGTCCGGTGCCGCGCACGTTGAGCGCGTTGATGGACCAGGCCGGCCGCACCGGGCTGGTCCCCATCGTCACCGACGGGACGATCCGGGAGGTCCAGTCGGACCTGCGGCACTGGCGCATCGAGACGGTGGTGCTCGCCGACGAGGTGCACGGCGCGAAGTTCGAGGTCGACGAGAAGGCGCTGCTGCGTACCGGCACCGCCCTGTTCGGCGAGCCGCAACGGGTCGACGACGTCTGGCTCTGGCGCATCCCGCCTGCCGACCGGTAGACCGCGACGCGGCTCGCCGGGGCAACACGACCGGCCGCCGTCGCGTCTAATGGGCCGATGAGATTGACCGGTGGGCGATTGCGGCGTAGCGCAGTGGTCGGGCTCGCACTGGGGCTCGTCGCGCTCAGCACGCCAGCCGCCACGGCCGCGAGCAGCACTGTCACCGGCAGCACGGCCGGCGGGGGCACTGTCACAGGCAGCACGGCCGCCGACAGCACGGCCGGGGTGGTGCCGAGCCGGGTGCGCGATCCGTGGCTGTGGCAGGCGACGGTGGGGCAACGCCCGGCCGGTCCGGCCGCCTTGGTGTTCTTCACCGACCGCACCCGCTATTTCGAGTCGACAGGCGTGCTGGTCGCCCGAGACGGCGCCTACCGGATCATCCCGATCGGCATCGCCGAGGGGCACGGGCTGCTCTCCCCCGACGGGCGCCACTACCTGCGGCCGCAGTCCGGCGAGTTGCTGGACCTCACCACCGGCCGGCAGCGCCGCACCATGAAACCCGGGCTGGACCCTTTCGCGTGGTCACCTGATGGGCGGAGCGTGCTCGGCACCCGCAACAACGACGATCAAGTGATCAGCTACGGGCCGGACAACCAGCAGCTCAACGACCCTGAGAAGCCCGACGACCTGCTCGTCGTCGACCCGTACCAGGGCACCGAGCGGGTGGTCGCGGCCGGCATCTTCGCCGCCCACAACGGGGCGGCCTGGTCACCCGAAGGTGACCTGGTGGCGGTCACCGGCTCGCCGGACGTGCCTGCCCGGCTCGCCGACCGCCAGCGACTGGTGGTCCTCGACCCGGCCGGCGGCGGTCCTCGCTGGCAGGTCGACCTGGGCGACCGGCGGATGCTGGCCGGCCCGGCCGCCTGGCATCCCGACGGCCGGCGGCTCGCGCTGCTCGCCTTCGACGGCTGCGCCGGGCCCACGTGCACGGCCGAGCAGGCGGCAGCGCGCACCTGGCGGATCGAGTTCCTGGACACTGCCACCGGTCGCGCGGTCGGCCAGGCCCTGCCGGCTGGCACCTCGGTCAGCGGGATCATCGGCTGGCGCGGCGACGACCCGCTCCTGCGGTATGCCAGCAAAACCGAGGCGGACACGGACCGGCAAGCCTTTCTCGCCGCGCTGTCGCCCGACGGCGGTCGCGAGGTGCTGGTGACCACCCCAGTCGGGTCGACCAACCTGATGGTGCCGGGTGACCTGCTGAGCCGGGCCGCGTTCGGCGGGCCGGAGCCCCGGCCGTCACCGTTCGCCGCGCCGCTCTGGGTCTACCTGACGCTGGCAGTGCCGACGCTGCTCGCGATCGCTCTCGTCGTCCGCCGGATCCGCCGCCACCGCGCTGCGACGGTCCCTGCCGCGGCGTGACAACGAGCCGCCCAGCGGTGCCGCGACCGGCACGACGAGGTCCTCGTGAGGCGGCTCACCAGGGATGATCGCCGTTGGCGGGACTAGGCTGGTTGCCGTGACAACGACGACCCCCGGCCTGACGGCCGTCCGTGCCGGCCTGCTCGACTACCAGGCCGC
The DNA here is from genome assembly GCF_040649935.1 of Micromonospora sp. NPDC048842. Lineage (NCBI taxonomy): Bacteria > Bacillati > Actinomycetota > Actinomycetes > Micromonosporales > Micromonosporaceae > Micromonospora > Micromonospora sp. NPDC048842. The sequence goes on from NZ_JBEZGK010000004.1 coordinate 133,446, forward strand.
CTGGGACGAGCAGCGGCGCCTGCACGAGTCGGTGGTGGCTGGCGAGCGTGGCGACACTGTGCTCCTGCTGGAGCACCCGAGCGTCTACACCGCGGGCAAGCGCACCGAACCGTGGGACCGGCCCATGGACGGCACTCCGGTCGTCGACGTGGACCGTGGCGGCAAGATCACCTGGCATGGCCCGGGGCAGCTCGTCGGTTACCCGATCCTGCGCCTGCCCGACCCGGTGGACGTGGTCGCCTACGTGCGCCGAACCGAAGAGCTGCTCATCGACGTGTGCGCCGAGTTCGGGCTGACCGCCGGCCGGATCGAAGGACGCAGCGGCGTCTGGGTGCCCGAGGACGACCGGGGGCCGGCCCGCAAGGTGGCGGCCATCGGCATCCGCGTGGCCCGGGGCGTCACCCTGCACGGCTTCTCGATCAACTGCGACTGCGACCTGACGTACTTCGACCGGATCGTGCCGTGCGGCATCCGGGACGCGGGCGTCACCTCGCTCTCCGCCGAGCTGGGTCGCCCGATCAGCGTCGCCGACGTGCTGCCGGTGGTCGAGCGCCGACTCTCCACCCTCATCAAGGTCTGAGCGGCAGCCCCCGGCGGCGTCGCCGGGGGCCGCCTCGCTCATGGCGTCAGTCGGTGCAGGTCACGCGGGAACGCGGTGACCTCCCGGATGTTGGCCGCGCCGACCAGCCGGGCCACGAACCGTTCCAGGCCGATGGCGAAACCGCCGTGCGGTGGCATGCCGTGGCGGAACGCGTCCAGGTAGCCGACGTACGGCTCGACCGGCTCACCCCGGGCCGTCAACGCCGCCAGGTAGTCGGCGTGCCGGTGCAGCCGCTGCCCGCCGGTGACCAACTCCAGGCCACGAAAGAGCAGGTCAAACCCGTTCGAGTACGCGGGCCGCGCCGGGTCCGGGTGGGTGTAGAAGGGCCGCTTCGCCATCGGGTAGCCGGTGACGAAGAGGAAGTCCGACCCGTGTTCGCGCAGTGCCCACTCCCCCAGCGCCCGTTCGTGGGCGGGCGCGAGGTCCGGCTCGTCGGCGGGCGCGCCGGCGATCGTCAGCGCCTCGGTGAAGTGCACCGCCGGGATCTCCGCCGGCACCTGCGGCGGCGTGACGCCGAGGGTCGCGAGAGCGGTGCCGGCTCGCCCGCTCACCGCGTCCAGCATCCCGGCCACTGTGTCGCGCAGCACGCGCATCACGTCCCGGTGGTCGGTGACGAAGCCCAACTCCGCGTCGAGCGACGTGTACTGGGCGAGGTGCCGGACGGTGTCGTGCGGTTCGGCCCGGAAGACCGGCCCCACCTCGTAGACACGTTCGAAGACGCCGACCATCAGCTGCTTGTAGAACTGCGGTGACTGGGCCAGGTAGGCGGGTCGGCCGAACCAGTCCAGCGCGAACACGTTCGCCCCGCTCTCGGTGCTGGAGCTGACCACCTTCGGCGTGTGGACCTCCACGAAGTCCTGGGCGTCGAGTGCGGCCCGGAACCCCGCCACCGCTGCCGCCGAGATCCGCAGCGCGGCCGAGCGGGTGGGGTGCCGCAGCGCGGTGGGCGCGTTGTCGAGCTGGGTGGGCAGGCTCGCGGTGAGCGCCGGCCGGTACAGGTCGAACGGTGGCGGCACGGCGGGCGGCCCGAGGAGACGTACCGTCGGGTCGGTCAGCTCGACCCCGGCGGGTGCCGTGCCGTTCGCGGTGGCCGTCGCGGTGACCTCGACGACCGTCTCCTCGGTGAGTTTCTCCAGCTCGGCGCGGACGCCCGGGTCGGTGACGACCACCTGGGCCAGGCCGGTGGCGTCCCGCACGATCAGGAAGGCCACCGACTTGAGCAGTCGGCGGCGGTGCACCCAGCCGGCGATCCGCACTGTCGTGCCGATCCTGGCGGGCAGTTGCTGGGACAGGGTTCGTTGCATGGCGTACTGCTCCTCGGTCGATCGCGACGCCGTCGCCGCCCCGGGGTGGCGAAAGCGTCGCATCAGCCCCAGGGAGGTGTGGGCGAGCGGGAACCTCGCGGTGCCACCACACCTTCGCCCCCGCCGGAGCGGGGGCCTCGTTCGTCGCCTGATGACCGGGGCCAGCCGGGCGGGCTCTACTGGGCGCGGGTGACCCGCGGCCGTTCTTCCCGCAGCTCGGGAGGGTCTTCGCGCCCCGGTGCCAGACCGCCTCTCAGCACCGGCGGCTCTCTGCACTGGCGGGTCGGGGGCTACTCGGCTCCGTCGTCGCTGTTGCCGGCGACCGTAGCACCCGATTCCCCGGTCTGTGACGCCCTTTTCCGACCGGCCGGTGTCCGGCGTCACAACGTTTGGGGCGTGACGCCGGTCGCCTGACGCACATAGACACCTGCCGTCCGGCGTAGGCTCATTTTCGTGACGATCGAGCACTCCGCGCCGACGACCGGCCAGGCAGCGCGCACCGCAACGGCGGCCCCCGAGGGGCGGCGCCTGCTGCGGATCGAGGCGCGCAACGCCGAGACGCCGATCGAGCGCAAACCGCCATGGATCAAGGTCAAGGCCAAGATGGGCCCGGAGTACACCCAACTGCGCGGGCTCGTCTCGCGCGAAGGGCTGCACACCGTCTGCCAGGAGGCCGGCTGCCCCAACATCTACGAGTGTTGGGAAGACCGGGAGGCCACCTTCCTCATCGGCGGTGACCAGTGCACCCGGCGCTGCGACTTCTGCCAGATCGACACCGGCAAGCCGGCCGAGTTCGACGCCGACGAGCCGCGTCGCGTCGCGGAGTCGGTGGTCTCGATGGGGCTGCGGTACGCCACCATCACCGGTGTCGCCCGTGACGACCTGCCCGACGGCGGCGCCTGGCTGTACGCCGAGACCGTCCGACAGATCCACGCCCTGCAGCCCGGCTGCGGCGTCGAGCTGCTGATCCCGGACTTCAACGCCGTCCCCGAGCAGTTGGCCGAGGTCTTCAGCTCCCGTCCCGAGGTGCTGGCCCACAACGTGGAGACAGTGCCGCGCATCTTCAAGCGCATCCGGCCGGCGTTCCGCTACGACCGGTCGCTGGACGTGATCCGGCAGGCCCGCGCCGACGGCCTTGTCACCAAGAGCAACCTGATCCTGGGCATGGGCGAGGAGCGGGCCGAGGTCTCGCAGGCGCTGCGCGACCTGCACGAGGCCGGCTGCGAGCTGATCACCATCACCCAGTACCTGCGCCCCTCGCCCCGGCACCACCCGGTGACCCGCTGGGTCAAGCCGGAGGAGTTCGTGGAGCTGCGCGATGAGGCCGAGGAGATCGGCTTCGCCGGGGTGATGAGCGGGCCTCTGGTGCGTTCGTCGTACCGGGCCGGCCGGCTCTACAAGCAGGCCATCGACGCCCGCGCCGCCGCCTCGGTCGCCACCGCCGGCTGACTCCGCCGGCAGCGCCGCACGGTCGTTCGGCGTCCGGGTGTCATGATCCTGTGATGACCGTCGGCGTACGCGAGCAGCCGCGCGGCGCCGACTCGCCGCACCCCCGACCCGGCGCACGTCCCGGCCTGGTCGGTTGGCTCACCGGCTTGGCAGTGCTCGCCGGGGTGGGTTACCGGCTCTGGCTGCTGCTGCACGCCGCCCCGCCGACCAACAGCGACGAGGCCACAATGGGGCTGGCCGCGCTGCACATCGCCCGGGGTGAGGGCTTCCCGGTCTGGTTCTACGGCCAGCAGTACATGGGCACGCTGGAGGCGTACCTGGCCGCGCCGGTGTTCGCCCTCGCCGGTGGGCCGTCGCTGCTCGGACTGCGGTTGCCCACGCTGGCCCTGTACGCGCTGTTCCTGCTGCTGGCCTGGCGGTTGACGCTGCGGCTGACCGGGGACCGGTGGTTCGGGCTGCTGATGGTGGCGCTGCTGGCCCTCGGTTCCGACCGGATCGTCAAGAACCAGCTGATCGCCGGCGGCGGCTACCCCGAGATGAACGCGGCCGGGGCGGCGCTGGCCCTGCTCGCAGTGGATCTGGCCGCCGGTCGACCGGGGCGGCGATCGGCCGACGCTGGGCGACCCGACGGGCCGACGGCCGGCGCCGGGCGACCCGGCTGGCGGCTGGCGCGCTGGGCCGCGTGGGGGTTCCTGGCCGGACTGATGCTCTGGGTCGACCCGCTCGTGCTGCCGTACGTCGCGGCGACCGGCGCGGTCCTCGTCGGGTTCTGCCGCCGGGAGCTGTGGGGTGCCGCCGGGGCGCTACTCGGGGCGGCGGCCGTGCTGGGGGCGGCCCCGTTGCTGCTGCACAGCCTGCTGACCGCGCGCAACCCGCTGCACGCAGTGCTCGCCGCCAGCGGTGCGAACGCCACAGCGGGCTGGTCGGACCGACTGCACGGCGGCCTGGTGCTCGGCCCGCCGCTGGGCATGGGCTTCTGCGCTCCCGGCCAGTGCGCCACCTGGCAACTGTGGTGGGCGCTCGCCCTGCCACTCCTGCTGGCCATCGCCGCCGCCACCGCCTGGCGCGCCCTGCGCTCTCCCGACCCCGACCCTGCTGACCCCGCCGCTGTCGGCCCCGCCGCGGTGTCGCCTCGGGTGGCGGCGGCAGCACGGCTGGCGCTCGTGCTGGCCGCGGTTGCCACCCTCGGCGCGTACACGGTGAGCAGTTCCGCCGGGCTCACCCCGGTGGAGAGTTCCCGCTACCTGTCCTGCCTGCTCATCTCCCTGCCGGCGCTGCTCTGGCCGGTGTGGACGGTGGCCCGGCACGGGCTGCGAACGGCGGCGACCGGCCGACGCGGCGTCGGGTCGACACTGGCCCGGTCGGTAGCTGTGGTGTTGCTCGCCGCCACGCTTGGTACCGCGGCCCACGCCACCTGGCGGGCGGCGCAGACCGTCCCGGCGACCCGGGCAGCCGAGGCCCGGCACACCGAGTTGGTGAGCACCTTGCGTCAGCTCGGCGTACGGCACGTGCGCGCCGGCTACTGGACCTGCAACCGGCTCACCTTCGCCAGCGCGGAACAGGTGGTCTGCGCGGTCGTCGACGACACACTGCGCCCCGGTTTCGACCGCTACCCCGCGTACCGGCGGGAGGTGGACAGCGCGGCGGCACCGGCCTGGGTCGCGCCGGCCGGCTCACCCCTGGCGGAGGTGCTCGACGAGCGGCAGCGAGTCACGCCGGGCAGCCTGGACCTGGTCACCATCGAGGGCTGGCGCATCTACCTGCCGCGCTGACCTCGGCGGCCCACGTCAGCGCGGCGCGGTGGCCTCGGTGCGCGTCAGCGCGGCGCGGCGGTCTCGGTGAGCAGGCCGAGGCGGTGGGCCAGGGCGGCGGCCTCCACCCGGTTGGTCACACCCAGCTTCGCGATGATCCGGGAGACGTGCACGCTTGCCGTCTTCGGCGAGATGAACAGCCGCTCGGCGATCCGGCTGTTGCTGTGCCCCTCGGCAACCAGGCGCAGCACCTCCCGCTCCCGGGCGGTCAGCAGGTCCGCGCCGGCCCCGCCCCCGGCGCGCAGGCCGACCCGCCGCGCCAGGGTGGCGGCCGCCTCGACCAGTGGGGTCGCGCCCAGCCGCCGGCCGATCTCGGTGGCCTCGGTGACCGCTGCCGCCGCCTCGTCACGTTCCCCGGCTGCGGCGGTCGCCTCGGCCAGTGCCAGCAGCGCCCTGCCCAACGGGTAGGGCTGCCCGTCGGCCCGCCACGCGTCGACCGCCGCACGCCACGCCGGCAGCGCCTGGTCCCCGACCGCGAGCAACGCGGTGACCTGGGCGGCGTGCGCACGGGCCGCCGGGTGCCGCGCCGGCAGGGCGGTGGCGAGCGCCGCCACCGCCGCCGCCATCTCCCTGTCACCCACCCGGGCCGCGGTACGCGCGGCGGCGCTGAGCACCGGCCAACCTTCCCGGGCCAGCTGCGGCAGGCTCTCGTCGACCACAGCGACGCGGGCCGCCCGTACCGCCTCGACCTTGTCGTCCGCGGCCAGCGCCGCCTCGATCGCCAACTCGTGCAGGGGCAGGCGGTGGTTCGGCCACAGGTACGGTCGATTGAGGAAGGTGAGCGCCCGGTCGACCAGCTCGTCGGCGCCCGGATGGGCACGGGCCAGCCGCAGCCCGGCACCCAACTGGAGCCAGTGCAGACCTGTGACACCGGACAGGTCGATCCGGGCGGCCTCCGCGCAGACCGCCTCGGCCTCGTCCCACCGACCCAGCGCGATGAGCGCCTCGGCCCGGTTGGAGAGCAGGTACGCCCCTGTGGAGCGGCTGATCCCCACCCGTCGCGCCTCGGCCACACCGGCCTCGGCGGCCTGGGCGGACTCGGCGTAGCGGCCCAACTCGCAGAGCATGTCCGACTCGAACACCATGGCGAGCACCAGGGTCGGCGCGTCCCCCGCCGCACGGGCGGCGGCGGCCGCCCGGCCCAGCTCGGCCAGCCCGCCGGTCAGGTCCCGCTCGCCGTGGCAGAGCAACGCGATCCGCGTCGACAGCAGGGCCACGTGTTCTCCGAGCGCCTCGGCGTCGGTGGCGGCCTCGGCTGCCACCCGGGCCGCCTTCTGCGGGTCGATCTTGACCAGGTGGGTGGCGATGTCGGCGAGCAGCCGGACCCGCTCCCCGCCGGGCGGGCCACCGGCCGCCAGCCGATACGCCTCATCCAGCTCGCGGCTGCCGTCGCTCTTGCCGAGCAGGGCCATCAGTCGACCGCGCTGGTCCAGCAGGCGGGCGGCGCGCAGCGGCGCGGCGTCGGCGTCCACCTCGGCCAGCCCGGCCCGGGTCAGGGTGATGGCCCGACTGAAGTCGCCTGCGGTGACCGCGGCGTCGAGGGTCTGCTCCAGCAACGCGAGGTGGTCCATGCCGAGCAGGTCGGCGGCGTCCGGCACCAGCTCCCACAACTCCAGCGCCCGCTCCAGCAGTCGGCGCTGCTCGGCGTACGCGTACCGGTCGGCGGCGGCGCACGCGGCGGCTCGTGCGGCGACGAGGGCGCGCGGGTGGTCGTGCGCGGCGTGCCAGTGGTGGGCGATCTCGGCCGGGGCCCGGCCGGCGGCGACCAGATGCGGCTGGGCCTCGATGGCGGCGGCGAAGCGGGCGTGCAGCCGGGCGTGCTCACCGGGCAACAACTCGTCGTGTACGGCCTCGCGGACCAGCGCGTGTCGGAACTCGTAGTCACCGTCCCGGTCGGCCACCACCAACTGGGCGGCGACGGCGGCGCGTAACGCGTCCTCCAGCTCGGTTTCGGGCAGCCCGGCGACCTCGGCAAGCAGGTCATGGGCGAATCGGGTGCCGCCGGCGGCCGCGATCCGCAACACCCGCTGCGCCTGCTCGGGGAGCCGGTCCACCCGGGCCAGCAGCAGGTCACGCAGCGTCTCGGGCAGCGCCGCGCAGCCGATCGGGTCACCGGCGACGGCCAACTCCTCGATGAAGAAGGGGTTGCCCTGGGTGCGGTCGTGGACATCGTCGACGGCGCGGGCGAGCGGCTCGGCACCGAGCAGGTCGGCGAGGATCGCGGCGGTGCCGTCGCGGTCCAGGCGAGCCAGCTCGACCCGCTCCACGCCCCGCGCCCGATCCAGCTCGGCGAGGAACGGGCGCAGCGGATGCCCACGCTGCAACTCGTCGGTGCGATAGGTGCAGACCAGCAGCAGCCGGCCCGGCCTCGCCGCCCGGACGAGGAAGCCGATCAGGTCGCGGGTGGAACGGTCGGCCCAGTGCAGGTCCTCGATGATCAGGACCAGTGGGCGAGCGTCGGCCAGCCGCTGGAACAGCTCGGCGACCAGGTCGAACAGGTAGCCGCGCGGGGCGTCGCTGAGCGGGACCGCGCGCGGGGTGGTCAGCGCCGCGGAGGCGCGGCCCAGCTCCGGCAGGAGCGGAGCGAACTCCGCCTCGTAGCCGGCGAAGACCTCGGGGCCGTCGGCGCGGAGCACCGCGCGCAACGCTGCGGCGAACGGCGCGAACGGCAGACCCGCCTCGCCCAGCTCCAGGCACTGGCCGACGAGCACCCGCGACGCGCCGTCGGTGGCCCAGCCCGCGAACTCCTCCAGCAGCCGGGTCTTACCCACACCCGCCTCGCCGCCGACCAGCACTGTGGTCGGCTCGCCGGCCCGCGCCCGGCCCAGCGCGTCCCGCAGCGCCGCGGTCTCGCGGTGGCGCCCGACGAGGACTGAGCTGGCGGCGCGTACGGTCACGTGTTCGAGCATGCCATGGCGGCCCGTCCCGCCGGCCCCGCCGATCGGCCGGTGGTCGGGCGGCGGGGTCGGATCGGATCGAGCGGCCAGCCCGACGGGCGCCGTGGACGTGGCGGGTGCGGTGGGCGCGCCCGGCGCCGTGGGCGTGGCGGCCGCGCTGGGCGTGGTCACCGGCGGGCGTCGCTGGTGCGACCGGCCTGCCTGCGCCGGCCCAACCACCCGCGACTGACCGGACGTGACAGCGACCGGGCGAGCCGGTCCGCGGCCGCGTCGGCGCGCAGCTCGGCGGCGTGGGTACGGTGCAGGGTGAGCAGGAAATCTGCGTCGTTGCCGAACATGTCGGGCTCCTTCGTCGCGTCGTCGTCTTCTGCTGACGACTCTTCGCGCGAAGGCCCCACCCGGGCATGGGCATGGCGCCTCATCTTCCCCACCCACAGCCTCCTTACCCGGCCGCTCCGGGCGCGTACGGCGACGTAAGGTACTCAGCTGCCCCGGCACCCGGACGCGGATCAACCGGGCCGGCGGCGACCACTAGACTCTGCGGCATGGCAAAGCCCCAGGAGAAGGTCTCGTTCGGCCAGCGGCTGAAGCAGATCGGGATGGTGTTCCAGTTCACCGCCAAGCAGGACCGGTGGTTCGCGCCGCTGGTCGCCGCCGCGGTGCTCATCCCGCTCGCGCTCACCGTGGTCGCGGTCATCCTCTGGAGCTGGATCTGGCTGCCAATCGGCATCCTGTTCGTCCTGCTCGCGGTGCTGATCGTGCTCAACCTGCGGTCCAACAAGGCGATGATGAACGCCGCCGAGGGGCAACCCGGCGCGGCGGCGCAGATCATGGAGAACATGCGCGGCGACTGGCGGGTTACCCCGGCGGTCAGCTCGACCACTCAGATGGACATGGTCCACCTGGTGATCGGCCGTCCGGGCGTGATCCTGCTTGCCGAGGGCAACCCGCAGCGGGTGCGTGGCCTGCTCGGCCAGGAGAAGCGGCGGCTGGCCAAGGTGATCGGCTCCGCTCCCCTGCACGACTACGTGATCGGGCAGGAGGAAGGCGAGCTGCCGATCCGCAAGCTGCGGACGACGCTGCTGCGCCTGCCCCGCGCCCTCTCCGGCAAGGACGTCAACTCGCTGGACAAGCGACTCAAGGCGCTCACCGCCCGGCCACAGATGCCCAAGGGCGCGATCCCGAAGAACATGCGGCCCCCAGGCGCCTTCCGCCAGTCGCGGGGCCGCTGACCCCAGGTGTATGCGTAAAGAGCCGGACCCGCACGGGTCCGGCTCTTTCGCGCGCGGCGTCAGCGCCTCGTCGATCATGGAGTTGTGCTGGGTGACGAAGTGCCCGTACAGCACCAAGCCGGGCACCACAACTCCATGATCGACCGAACTCGGACTCGACCTTGGACTCTCCCGGGCCGGCCTTGGTGGGGTTGGCTCAGCCGCGGGGGGCGTCGACGATGACCGAGCCGGCGATTCGGTCGTGCAGGCCGCGCCGGTGCTCGTCCATGATGAGTGCGGGGACGACAAGGGCTAGCAGCAGGCCACGGATCAGGCCCCTGAGCACGCCGATCCGGCCACCGTCGTGCCAGTTCACACAGCGGATCCTGGTGATGTACATGCCCGGCGTCTGGGCGAACAGGCCGAGGAAGATGCCGTACTCCAGGACGAGCACCAGCACCGGGGCCCAGCCGTCGCGTACCGGGTCGGCGAAGAAGTTGGACACCAGCAGGCAGAGCACCCAGTCGATGATCAGCGCCCCGAACCGCCGACCGAGGCTCGGAGCGGTGAAGGTGGGGTCGGTGGCCGGCGCTGCCGGAAGGTGCGGATTGGTCACAGCGGTCAAGGGTATCCGCGCCGGCATGAGGGCTTGCCGGGTGCCGCCGCCGCTGCGTGCCGATTCAGGCCAAAGGCATCAGATGTCATTACACTGGCACAGTCGGTACGGCGTTCCTGGCGGGCCGGAAGCGCGGCCGGGGCGTAGCTGACGCTCCGCGAGGGACGTAACACGGCAGAAACAACGGAGACACGGCCGGGCAACCCCCCGGCCATAGCGTCGCCAGAAGCCTAGCCACCCCGTGGACGTGCCAGGAGGATGTGTGTTCGCCAACCCCGAGGAACTGCTGCGATACCTCAAGAACGAGGACGTGAAGTTCGTCGACGTTCGCTTCTGTGACCTGCCCGGCGTGATGCAGCACTTCAATCTGCCGGTCGAGTCCGTCAACGACGACCTCTTCACCGACGGCCTCGCGTTCGACGGTTCGTCGATCCGCGGTTTCCAGGCGATCCACGAGTCGGACATGCTCCTGCTCCCGGATGTCGCCACCGCGTTCATCGACCCGTTCCGCGCGCAGAAGACGCTCGCGCTCAACTTCTTCATCCACGACCCGTTCACCCGCGAGGCCTACAGCCGCGACCCGCGCAACGTGGCGAAGAAGGCCGAGGCGTACCTGGCGGCGAGCGGCATCGCCGACACCGCCTACTTCGGCGCCGAGGCGGAGTTCTACATCTTCGACTCGATCCGCCACGAGACCTCGGCGCACCAGTCGTTCTACTACATCGACTCGATCGAGGGCGCCTGGAACACCGGCCGCGAAGAGCCGGGCGGCAACCGTGGTTACAAGACCGCGTACAAGGGCGGCTACTTCCCCGTCCCGCCGGTCGACCACTACGCCGACCTGCGTGACTCGATCGTGCGCCGCCTGGTCGACACCGGCTTCAACGTGGAGCGCTCGCACCACGAGGTGGGCACCGCCGGCCAGTCCGAGATCAACTACCGGTTCTCCACCCTGCTGCACGCCGGTGACCAGCTCCAGCTCTTCAAGTACATCGTGAAGAACGAGGCCTGGGCCAACGGCAAGACCGCGACCTTCATGCCCAAGCCGCTCTTTGGTGACAACGGCTCCGGCATGCACACCCACCAGAGCCTCTGGCTCAACGGTGAGCCGCTGTTCTACGACGAGACCGGCTACGCCGGCCTGTCCGACATGGCCCGGTGGTACATCGGCGGTCTGCTGCACCACGCGCCGTCGCTGCTGGCCTTCACCAACCCGACGATCAACTCGTACCGTCGTCTGGTGCCGGGCTTCGAGGCACCGGTCAACCTGGTCTACTCGCAGCGCAACCGGTCCGCCTGCACCCGCATCCCGGTGACCGGCGCGAACCCGAAGGCCAAGCGCGTCGAGTTCCGCGTCCCGGACCCGTCGGCCAACGTCTACCTGGCCTTCTCGGCCATGATGATGGCCGGCCTCGACGGCATCAAGAGCAAGATCGAGCCGCCGACGCCGATCGACAAGGACCTCTACGACCTCCCGCCGGAGGAGTGGGGCGACGTCAAGCAGGTGCCGGGCTCGCTGTCGGCAGTGCTCGACTCGCTGGAGGCCGACCACGACTACCTGCTCGACGGCGGCGTCTTCACCCCCGACCTGATCTCCACCTGGGTCGACTGGAAGCGCGCCAACGAGGTCGACCCGGTGCGCCTGCGCCCGACCCCGCACGAGTTCGCCATGTACTACGACTGCTGAGCAGTCAGACGCACGACGACTGCTGAGCAGTCAGACGCACGACGACTGCTGAGCAGCCAGACGCACGACGACTGCTGAGCAGTCGCTGGAACACCGGCCGGGCCGGCTCCGCTCACCGCGGAGCCGGCCCGGCTCGCTGTGCGCCGCCCCCCGACATACCTTCGCGTCCGATATATTGCTCGCGTGGACACACCTCTACGCGAACCGACCTTTCTGATCCTCACCGCGCTGGCCGCCCAGCCGATGCACGGCTACGGGCTGATTGGCGAGGTCGCCGCCCTCTCCGACAACCGCGTGTCGCTACGCCCCGGGACGCTCTACGGGGCGCTCGACCGGCTGGTCGACGCCGGCCTCGTCGAGGTCGACAGGGAAGAGGTGGTGGACGGCCGACTGCGTCGCTACTACCGCCTCTCCCCCGGCGGTGAGACCACGTTGAGCACCGAGACCCAGCGGCTGCGCCGCAACGTCGAAGCCGCCACCACCCGGCTGTCCAAGCGGACTCGCGCCGCCCTCCCGACCACCCCCCGCACGGCCGGAGGCTTGGCATGAACGACCTGGAACGCCGCTACCTCCGGCTGCTGCGCGCGTACCCCGCCGACTACCGGCGCGCCCGCGGCGCCGAAATCGTCGGTACCTACCTCGACCTGGCCACCAGTGACCAACGCTGGCCGGCGCCGGCGGACGCCGCGGACCTGGTGCGCGGCGGCCTCCGCCAGCGGCTGCGGGCCACGGGCGTCACCGACCTGATCCCCGGGGTACGCCTCGCGGCGCTGCTCGCCCTGGTCACCGCGAGCGCTCTCGCCGGCGTCTGGGGTACGGCGGAGCTGCATCCGTCGCCCGTGGAGTGGGGCGTCCCCCACGTCGGCCCGTTCGTCTCACTCGGTGTCGTCATGTGGGCGGCGTGGCTGCTGGCGGCGGTGGTGATCGCCGTCGCGCCGAGCCCTGTCGCCCGGTGGGCCATCAGCCTCGCGCTCCTGCTCACGATTGCGCTGCCACCGGTGGCCGCGGCGCTCGACGCACCCCGACCGCCGCTGATGGTGCTGCTGCCGCAGGTGGTGCTGGGCCTGCTGGGGCTTGCCCTGCCCGATCGACCCTCCCGGGCGATCCGCCTCGCACCGGCGCTGTCCGCGCTGTTGGCGGTGGTGGCGACGGAGTTCCTGGTGGGCTTGGATGCGGTCGGCACCTACTACGGCGCCACCTTGGAGATCTTCCTGCCCACCGTCGGCGGACTGTTGCTGGTCGTCGGGGCTCTGCTGGCCATGGGTCTGGCACTGGGCGGGGACACCCGCGGCGGCTGGGCGCTCGTCATACTGCTCACCCCTGCCGGCTTCCTGGCGGTGCCCGGCCTGGCTGACAGCTTTGGCCCGACATACGGCACCTTCACGTTCACGGAAATGGCCGTGACCTCTGTCGCCGTCGCGCTCGCCGGTCCGGCCACACTGTTCCTGGCCGTTCGGTTCCGCTCCCTCCGGCCCTCCAGCCCTCAACCCTCGGGCCAACAGTGCCCCACCTGCGGCGGCGCGCGAGCCTAACAATGACGATCATGAGGTTGGCGGGGCGTTCCGTTCAGATTGCGCCCGTCAACCTCATGATCGACGGCGGCGGCCGGCGCGCAGGGTGCGGACGAGCACGGTCAGGAGGAGGGCAGTCATGGCCAGGGCACCGGGTGCCTTGGTGGCGCGGGCCAGGTTGGTGCCGTCGGGCAGGGCGAGGAAGGCTGCCGCTGCCGTGGGCAGCACGAACCACGTCGTACGGGCGGCGGTGAGCGCGAGCAGCGCCAGGGGCCAGGTCGCGTACCAGGGGTGGAAGACCGGCGATAGGACGACGGTGGCGACCAGCGCCAACGCCGCGCCGTGCAGCGCCACCCGGGACCGCGCCACCCGAGGACGCCCCGCCTGCGGAGCCGCGACCTCGTTGAGCCCGCGCAGGGTCTGCCAGGCCCGCCACCAGAGCACCAGCAGCACTCCGACGAGCAGTAGCAGCGCGACCGCCCGGACCACCGGCACCGCCTGCGGGTCCCGGCCGACCAGCGCGCCGACGTAGTCGACCACGAAGCCCACGGCGGTGGGTGGTGACGTCCACTGCTCCGAGTCGCCACTGTGGGTCAGCCCGCCCACCCAGCCGAAGCCGAGGCCGGACACCGCCGAGGTGACCAGCAGCGCGGTGAGCAGCCCTCCGGCCAGCCAACCACAGTGGCGTACCAATGCCCGAACTGTGTACCGGTCGGGCATCCCGGCCAGCACGGCGAACGGCACCACCACCACGGCGCTGGCCTTCACAGTGACCGCCAGTCCGAGCAGCGCTCCGGCCAGCAGCAGCGCCGCCGGCCGACCTGGTCGACGGACCACTACCAGTAGTCCACACAGCAGCAGGCCCAGCATCACGGCGTCGTTGTGCGCGCCGGCCACCAGGTGAACGCCGACCAACGGACCGGCCAGCGCCAACCAGACCGCCCGCCGGGTCGGCACCCCGGCCGCCCGTGCCAGAGCGGGCAGGCAGAGCGCGACCAGCAGAAGCCCCACCACGGCGATCACGCGCAGCGCCACGATGGTGCCGGTGAGCCCGCCGCCGAGGCCGACGGCGAGGGCCGCGAGCAGCATGAACATCGGCCCGTACGGTGCCGGGGTGTCCCGCCAGATCGGCGCCACAGTGTCCAGCCAGGGGCAGCCCGCCGCCGCCACCCCCACCGTGTACGGGTCGACGCCGTGCGCGTACGTCCAGCCCTGGCAGGCGTACGAGTAGACGTCCCGGCTGCCCAGCGGTGGCGCGACAAGCAGCGGTAGCGCCCACAGCCCGGCGGTGACGTACGCCCAACGGGTCGACGGCGCGCCCTCGCGCAGCGACCACCACGCCCCGACCAGCAGCACGGTGCCGATCAGCCAGCAGGTCAGCGTCGCCGGGCCGTCCGGGGTTCGCCAGATCGACGCTGGTGTCACGCCCAGCGGGGCGTCGGGCAGCGCCCCGCCGAGGTATCCGGCCACGGCGAGCAGGATCGCGCCGACCAGACCCGCGTACCGGGCACCCGATGACGCCAACGACACGGGCGGCGGCGCAACAGGCGGGCCGGGAGCGGTCACCGGCGCACCTTCCCTCAATCGACGGCGACCGGCTGACGGGCCGCCCGAGCCGACCGTACCAACCGGATGACCAGCACGATCACCAACAGCGTCATCAGCGGCGCCCCGACCGTCTTGGTGTACCGGGGAAACCCGGTGCCGTCGGGCAGCACCAGGAAGGACGCGACCACTGCGACAACGATGAACCATCTGGTGCGCTGGGCGGTGGCCGCCAGCACGAACAGCGGCCAGGTCCAGTACCAGGGATGCACGACGGGGGCGAGCGCGACGGTGAGGGCGAGCGCGAGGCCGGCGTGGTACAGCGGGTCGCGGGTGCGGGCCCGCCACCAGAGCCAGACGAGCAGTACGGCCAGGAGGACCACTGCGATCCCGCGGGTGACGGGCAGCGCGTCGATGTGACCACCGAACAGCGCCGCGACGTACCCGGCCGTCTGCCCCACGGCTGTCGACGGGGACGTCCAGGCGATGGCGGCGCCACCCTGGGACAGCCCGCCGATCCAACCGAAGTCCAGCCCTCCGACGACTGTCACGCCGACCACAGTGGCGACAGTGCCTCCGACCACCCAGCCGCCGTCGCGAATCAGCGTGCGGATCCGGTACGGCCCGGCGGTGGCCGCCAGTGCGGCGAATGGCACCACCACCACGGCGGTCACCTTGATCGCCACCGCGAGTCCGAGGAGCAGCCCGCCGACAAGCAGCATTCCGCGTCGGCCCGGGTGCGTCGCCACCACTGCCAGCCCACCGACCAACGCGGCGAGCATCAGCGCCTCGTTGTGGGGGCCACCGATCAGGTGCGCGGCGACCAGCGGGGAACCCAACGCCAGCCACACCGCCCGCTTCGCCGGCACACCGGCCCGACGCGCCAGCGCCGGCAGGGCCCACGCGGCGACGGCCACGCCGACCAGCGACAGCGCACGGAACAGCACGATGCTGGCGGTCAGCGAACCGGTGGCCTTCACCACGGCGCCCGCGATGAGCACGAACAGCGGCCCGTACGGCGCCGGGGTGTCGCGCCAGATGACCGACACCGTGTCCAGCCACGGGCAGGGCAGCGCGGAGACGCCCTGTTCGTACGGGCTGATGCCGCCGACGAAGCTGGCGCCCTGGCAGGAGTACGCGTACACGTCTCGGCTGCCGAAGGGCGGCGCGATCAGCAAGGGCAGCAGCCAGAGCCCGACGGTGACCAGTGCCCACCGCGTGGAGGGTCCCCCGTCGCGCAGAGCCCACCAGGCGTACGACATCAGGCCAGTGCCGACCACCCAGGCGGCGAGAATCAGCGGGCCGTTGGGCCCCTGCCAGATGCTGACCGGGGTGCTGCGCAGGGGGCCGCTGGGAAACGCGCCGCCGAGGAGAGCGGAGAGCGCGAGCAGCATCGAGCCGGCCAGGCCGGTCCAGCGCGCGAGGTGGGAAGGCACGCCGGACATGCTGCCAGCCCGTCGGTACGAGGCCGACGGCAGGCACTGTCAGCAGTGGCGCGCCGGTGCCAGCCCACTGGAGATCGAGTAGTCGCCGGCGGTGCGGACCCGCACCTCGGTCCACCCGTCCGCGCCCGGTCGCAGGCAGCCGTCCGGGCCGTTCAAGGTGAGCCAGCGCGACCAGCGCACCCGGACCGGCACGTCCCCGGGCGTGGCGGTCAGCCGGACCGCGCCGCGGTCGGCGGCGACGAGGTGACCCGGGGCACCGACCAGCGGGGTCGGATCGACCACTGCGTACATCTGCCAGGTGGCGTCTCGCCAGACCTCCCGCAGGTACGGCAGGCCGGCGCGGATCAGCGCGGCCTCGTCGCGGCCCCACCGGTCGGCGGGTGCGTCCGGGGCGAGCACCACGTAGCTCACCGCCTCGTGCCGCAACCACTGCTCGTACGTCTGCGCGTTCAGGTTGCCGTCGTAGAACAGCGCGTTGCGGTCGCTGTCGACCTGGCGTTCCCAACCCCGGGCCAGTGGCACCGTCGGCGGCAGGTACGCGGACTCCCAGTGGTCGCGTAGCGGCACCACCTCGACCCGCCCGGCCGGCTGCCGCCGGTCGAGTTCGGCGGCGAGCGGTTGGTAGAAGCTTTCGGCGCTCTCCGGTGCGCCGGCCCGGGTCACGTCGCTCATCATCACCGGGGACTGCCACCACACGGTCGCGGCGAGCAGCCCGGCCAGCCACGGCCCCGGCAACGCGGCGTACCCGGCCAGCACGGGCACTGCGAACAGCATCGGCAGCCGTAGCGCGTTGGAACCGATCGGGCTGGGCACGTAGTACGCCCCGATCAGGAGCAGCACGGTGAGCACCGCGCCGACGCGCAGCACCCGGCGGCGACGCGGCAGCACGACCGCCACCAGCACCGCGAGCGCGACGTTGATGCGCATCGACTCGGCCGAGTACGGCTGGGTGCCGCCGTTGCCGAAGACGAACGCCATCGGGGCGAGCGTGACGGCGGGCGCCACGGCCAGGACGAAACCCTCGGTCAGTGGTCGCTCGGCTCGCCAGCCTGCGGGCAGCGGGCGGCCCGGCCCGTCGCCGGTGCGCAGGGCGCCCAGCAGCAGCGCCGCGCCGGTCAGCCCGGTGAACAGGCCGGCGACCGGGCTGGCCGCCGTCGCCAGGGCGGCGCAGACGGCGGCGAGCGTCAACCGGAGCCAGCGCGGTGGGCGTTTCGCGCTGACCGCGCAGAGCGCCAGCAGCCCGAACGCCAGCCCGACAGCGAAGGTGATCCGTCCGCTCGCCAGGTTGCCGACCAGCACCACAGCGCCGAGGACGCCGGCCAGCAGCGGTCGGCGGGCCCGGTTGCGGGTGAACAGCCAACCCAGCGCGGCGGTGCCGACCACGGCGGCGACCGCCCCCAGCGGACGCACCCCGATCAGCGCGCCCAACCGGGCCGTGAAGAGGCTGTAGCCGTACTGGTTGACGCCGCCGTACCAGCCGAAGTCGACCGGCGCGGCCCCGTACCGCTCGGTGAACCCGGCACGGGCCACCTGGGCGGCGAGGTCGGTGCCCATCGGCGGCGCGAGGAGGAACGCGACGGCGAGCAGCACCGCCACCCCGGTCGCCGTGCCCGCGATGCGTAGCCCGGTCGGGCGCGGCGACGCGTCAGGCATCGAGGACCCGTTCGGCAGCGGCGCGGGAGCGGCGGCCGGTGCGCAGGTACTCGTCGAGGAACTCCCCCGGGTCGTCGCGGCCGAGCAGCCGGGCCACCCCGGCCAACTCCACCCCGTGCCGGGGCAGTTGGTCGCCGGCCCGGCCCCGGACCAGCATCAACGCGTTGCGGACCTGCGCGGCCAGGGCCCAACCGGCGGCCATCTCCGCGGCGTCCGTGCTGTCGATCAGGCCGGCCCGCTCGGCCGCCGCGAGGGCGTCGAGGGTACGCGTGCCGCGCAGCGCCGGGTTCGCGCCGGCGTGCCGGAGCTGGACGAGTTGCACAGCCCACTCCACGTCGGCGAGCCCACCGCGACCCAGCTTGGTGTGGGTGGCCGGGTCGGCGCCGCGGGGCAGCCGTTCGTTCTCCACCCGGGCCTTGATCCGCCGGATCTCGACGACCTGCTCGCGGGTCAGCCCGTCGGCCGGGTAACGCACCGGCTCAATCATCGCCTCGAACTCGGCGCCGAGCTCGGCGTCGCCGCAGACGAACCGGGCGCGCAGCAGAGCCTGGGCCTCCCACACCCGCGACCAACGGGCGTAGTACTGCGCGTACGCGGCGAGGCTGCGTACCAGCGGACCCTGGCGGCCCTCCGGTCGCAGGTCGGCGTCGACGCCCAGCGGCGGGTCGGGGGCGGGTACGCCGAGCAGCCGGCGCAACTCCTCGGCGACGGCGTGCGCGGCGGCGCTGGCGGCACTCTCGCTGGTGCCCGGCGGCGGGTCGTAGACGAAGAGCACGTCGGCGTCGGAGAGGTAGTTCGACTCGTACCCGCCGAGCCGGCCCATGCCGATCACCGCGAACCGCAGCCCTTCTGGTGCCGGCTGGCTGGCCTGAGCTGCCCGCAGCGCGGCGGCCAGTGTGGCGTCGGTGACGTCGGCGAGCGCCGTACCGACAGCGGTGATGTCGGACAACCCGCGGGCGGGCCGGTTCGCGCCGTCGGGCCGGGTGGGGCTGGGCGCGAGCGCGCCGGCCCGGCAGAGCACGTCGGCGCAGGCCACCCGGACCAGCTCGCGACGTCGCAGCGCGCGCACCGCGCTGGTGGCCTCGACGGGGTCGGTGTGCCGGGCCGCCGCCGCCAGGAACCCCTCCCGCAGCACCTCGGGCGGGCGTGGGGCCAGCTCGTTCTCCTCGGCCAGCAGCCGCAGCGCCTCCGGGTCGCGGGCGAGCAGGTCGGCGACGTACCGGGACAGGGCGAGGACCCGGGCCAGCCGACGGGCGACCGGGCCGCCGTCGCGCAGCAGCCGCAGATACCAGGGGGTGCTGCCCAGCTTGTCGGAGACCTTGCGGTAGTTGAGCAGCCCCCGGTCCGGCTCCGGCGCGTCGGCGAACTCGCTGAGCAGCACCGGCAGCAACGTGCGCTGGATGGCCGCCGTGCGGCTCACCCCGCCGGTGAGCGCCTGGAGGTGACGCAACGCCCCGGCCGGGTCGGCGAAGCCGAGGATCTCCAGGCGGTTCCTGGCCGCCTCCGGGGCCAGCCGCAACCCATCGGCCGGCACTCGGGCCACCGACTCCAGCAGCGGCCGGTAGAGCAGTTTGGCGTGCAATCGGCGTACCTCGGTGGCGTGGGTGACCCACTCAGCCCGGAAGCTCTCCACGGCGCTGCGCCCCGGCGAGGCCGCGAAACCCAGCGCGGCGGCGAGCCAGCGCAGCGCGCCCGGCTCGGCGGGCACCGTGTGCGTACGACGCAGGCCCTGGAGTTGCAGCCGGTGCTCGACGCTGCGCAGGAAGCGGTAGCCGCGCAGCAGGGCCTCGCCGTCGGCCCGACCGACGTAGCCGCCGGCGACGAGCGCGCGCAACGCCGGGATGGTGCCGGGCGGGCGCAGCGTCTCGTCGCCGCGACCGTGCACGAGTTGCAGCAACTGGACGGCGAACTCGATGTCGCGCAGCCCACCGGGACCGCGCTTGATCTCGCGCTCCAGCTCCTTCGGCGGGATGTGGTCGATGATCCGGCGGCGCATGGCGCGGACGTCCTCGACCGCCTCGGGTCGCTCGGCCGCCCGCCAGACCAGCGGCGCGAGCTGGTCGATCCACTCCTGGGCCAGCGGCAGGTCACCGGCGGCCGGGCGGGCCTTGAGCAGCGCCTGGAACTCCCAGGTGCGCGCCCACCGCCGGTAGTAGGCAAGGTGACTGGCGAGGGTCCGCACGAGGGGGCCGCGGCTGCCCTCGGGGCGCAGCGCGGCGTCCACCGGCCAGGCGACCAGCCCGCAGATGTAGATCAGTCGGGTCGCCACCAGTGTCGCGGCGGACAGGTCGGCGTCCTCGGCGGCGACGAAGATGACGTCCACGTCGGAGACGTAGTTCAGCTCGCCGCCGCCGCATTTTCCCATCGCCACTACCGCGAGTCGGGGCCGCTCGGTCCCCTCCGCCAACTCCGCGACAGCGATCTCGTACGCCGCGGAGAGCGTCGCGTCGGCCAACGCGGAGAGCGCGGCCATCGTCTGCTCCAGGCCGCGACCGCCGGTCAGGTCGGCCGCCGCGATCCGCAGCAATGCCAGGCGGTACGCGGTCCGCAGCGCCGCCACAGCGTTGCCGCCGTCGGCAGGCTCCAGCCGCCCCTCGGCGATCGGAGCGAGCCCGTCCGGTGCGGTCCGCAGCGCCTGGTAGTGCTCGGGGTGGGCCACCAGGTGGTCGCCGAGCGCCGCCGACGCGCCGAGCACGGCGATCAACCGCCGCCGTAGCCCGGGATCGGCGTGCACGTCCGCGAGCAGCGGCGATCCGGCGCCGCCTTCGGCGGTGCGGCCGTCGGCGATCCGGCTTCCGGCGCCGCCTTCGGTGCTGCGACCCTCGGCCTCCACGATGCGGTGCAGTTGGCGCAGCGCCAGGTCCGGGTCGGCGGCTCGGGACAGCGCGGCGAGCAACTCCGCGGCGGCCTCGTCGACCGGCTCCTGCTCGGCCGGTCGCCACAGCCGCAGCCCTTCCGGGCCGAGCAGGTCCGCGGCGCGCGCGCCGCCGTCGCCTTCGGCGGTGCCGAAGCCGTACCGGGCGAGCCGTCCCGGTGCCCTGGTCGGCCGGCTCATCAGTGCCCGAGCAGCGGCAGGCCGCGCCGCGTCGTGCTGTCGTCCAACTCGCCGAGGGCCAGCGCGGCGAACCGGGCGGCGAACGGCTGCCAGACCTCCTCGACGTCGGGCAGCACCGAGGCGCAGGCCGCGACCACCAGCTCCGGGTCGTAGCCCAGCTCGGCGAGTTGGGTCGAGTCTTTGGCCCAGTCGGCGATCATCGCCGCGTCGCACTCGATGTGGAACTGCAACCCCCACGCCCGGTCACCGAGGCGGAACGCCTGATGCGGGTAGCGGGTGGAGGCGGCCAGCAGGGTCGCGCCCCGAGGCAGCTCGGTGATCTCGTCGGCGTGCCACTGGAGCACGTCCGGGATCAGCGGCACGTACCGGAACAACGTGTCGTTCTCGGCGGCGTCGCGCCGGCCGACCACGCCGGGGCCGATCTCCGGCCCGGACGGGCTGCGCTCCACCAACCCGGCGTGCGCGGTCGCGAGCAGTTGCGCGCCCAGGCAGACCGCCAGGGTCGGCACCCGGTACCGGACCGCCTTGCGCAGCAGGCCCTCCACTGCGGGAAACCACTGCGCGCCGGGCGAGCCGTCCGGCAACGGGTACGCCTGTTGGTCGCCGCCGAGCACCACCAGCGCCGCGTACCCCTCCAGGTCGGCGGGGAGCTCGTCGCCGGCGTGCGGGCGCACCACCCACAGGTCCAGCCCAGCCTCGGTCAGCCACTCACCCAGCCGGCGCGCGTCGTCCGTCGGGTCGTTCTCGATCACCAGCGCGGTTGCCACAGGTCGAGGCTAGCCGGTACGCCGCACGGCACCACGCCCCGGCACGGGCCCGCCCGCCGGGTGGCGGCCCGGCCATGGTCGGGGTGATTAGGCTCTGCGGTTGTGATCAGCGAGGACACCACCGCCGTACGCCCGCCCGTGCTGCGCCCGGGTGACACGGTGCTGCTGGTGTCGCCGTCCGGGCCGACCTCGCCGGAGCGGGTCGCCCGGGGCATGGAACTGCTCACCGGCTGGGGCCTGCGCCCGGTGCCGGCGCCGCACGCGTACGCCCGCCACGGCTACCTCGCCGGCACCGACGACCTGCGCGCCGCCGACCTGAACGCGGCCTTCGCCGACCCTGACGTGCGCGGGGTGATCTGCACTCGCGGCGGCTACGGCGCCCAACGGATCGTGGACGCCATCGACATGGCCGCCGTCCGCCGCGACCCGAAGGTGGTGGCCGGCTTCTCGGACATCACCGCGTTGCAGTTCGCACTGTGGCGGGGCGCCCGCCTGGCCGGGGTGCACGGCCCCGGGGCGGCCTGGCGCGACGAGCGGACGCCGCTGCGCTCCGCCGAATCCCTGCACGCGGCGCTGATGACCACCGAACCGGTGTCGATCACCGCGGTCCCCACCGAGGAAACCTTCGGCGTACGCGTCCCGGGTCGCGCCACCGGCACCCTGCTCGGCGGCAACCTGTGCATGATCGCCGCGTCGATCGGCACCCCTGACCTACCCGACCTGACCGGTGCTGTGCTGTTGATCGAGGACGTGCAGGAACCCCCGTACAAGGTCGACCGGATGCTCACCCACCTACGTCGGGCCGGTGCGCTGGACGGACTGGCCGGGGTGGCGGTCGGGCAGTTCACCGACTGCGGCGACGGTTGGGACACCACAATCGTCGACGTACTCACCGAACGCCTCGGCGACCTGGGCGTACCGGTCCTAGGCGGCCTCCCCATCGGCCACGGTCCCAACCAGCTCACGGTCCCGGTAGGCACCACCGCCACCCTCGACACCACCACCGCCACCCTCACCGCAACCCCAGCAGTCCACTAACCCCCACCCCGCCCCACCCCGCCCCGCGCCCCCTCCCGACCCGCGCCCCCTCCCGACCCGCGCCCCCTCCCGGCTCCCCCCGGTGATCAAGAGGTTTGCGTCATGTTCGGGGCGGATCCTGACGCAAATCTCTTGATCAACCAGGTCGGGGGCGGGGGGCGGGGGGATCGGCGGGTTGGTGGGGTCGGGCGGGGGTCGGTCAGAAGGTGGGTGGGGTTAGGTGGGCTACTGCGCCGATTTCCAGGGCGGCCCAGATGCCGGTGGAGGTGCGGGTGATGCCGTGCGGTTCGGCGTTGGGAGTGGGTAGGGCGTAGCCCTCGATCCGTCCGGTGGGGTCGAGGTGACCGATCCGGTTGGCGCCCCACTCGGTGAACCACGCGCCGCCGTCCGGGTCGGCCACTATCGCGTGCGGGCGGGCCGCCCGGTCCGGCAGCGGGAACTCGACGATCTCGCCATCCGGGTCGATCCGACCGAGCTGACCGGCGGCGATCTCCACGAACCAGATGACGCCGTCATCGCCCACTGTGATGCCGACGGGGCCCGCCTTGACGGTGGGTAACGGATGCAGCGTCACCCTGCCGTCGAGATCGATCCTGCCGATCGCATTGGCCTGGTTGAGGGTGAACCAGAGAGCCCGGTCCGCGCCAGCAGTGATCATCGAG
The DNA here is from genome assembly GCF_040649935.1 of Micromonospora sp. NPDC048842. Taxonomy (NCBI): domain Bacteria; kingdom Bacillati; phylum Actinomycetota; class Actinomycetes; order Micromonosporales; family Micromonosporaceae; genus Micromonospora; species Micromonospora sp. NPDC048842. Next base: position 156,698 of record NZ_JBEZGK010000004.1, read on the forward strand.
GCGAATCCCCCGGTCACCGGCAGCGGGAATGCGGTGTGGGTGCCGTCGGTCTCCACCCGGCCGATGGTGTCGGAGGTCATCCCGGCGTACCAGAGCGCGCCATCAGGCCCCGCCGCGATGCCGCCCGGCCCGGTACCGGCCGGCAGGGCGACGGTGCGCTGCTCACCGTCGACGGTGATCCGACCGATCCGGTCGTCTCCCGAGCGGGTGAACCAGAGCGCCCCGTCCGGCCCGCCCGTGATGATCAACGGGCGACCGCCGGCCGGATCCAGCGGGTAGGTCCGGATCGCGCCGTCGGGCGACAACCGGGCGATGCCGCCGGCATGGGCCAGCGTCAGCCACAGCGCGCCGTCCGGGCCAGGCGTGATGCCGTACGGCCCGGCGCCCGGCTCGACGAGTGGAATCTCCCGCATCTCGACGGTCATGCCACGGTGTCCTTCCGTCGGTGGATCGTCCACCCTGACCGCTCAGCCAGCGACCACACAACCCGATTTCGCCCAGCGCCTCGATTGTCAGCTCGCTGACAGGGTCGCCACGGCTTCCGCCCAGACTGCCCGGTCACTGTCGGTGATGACAGCGCAGGATGACCGAACCTCTGGAGGACAGCATGTCCCGCACCATCCGTAGGAAGCACCTGCTGGCCGGCCTGGCCACCGCCGGCGTCCTCGGCGTCGGGATCGCGGCCCCGACGATCGCGTTCGCCGCCGACACTCCCACGCCGACACCGAGCGCCAGCACCGCCCCGGCTCCCGACACGGCTCCGGGTGCGAAGGCCGACCGGCAGGGCGAGTTCGCCGACGCGCTCGCCAAGGAACTGGGCGTGCCCACCGACAAGGTGACCGCCGCCCTGGAGAAGATCCGCGAGCAGCACCGCCCAACCGACCGCCCGCAGCGCCCGTCCGCCGAGGACCGGCAGGCCGCGCTCACGCAGCGCCTGGACCAGGCCGTCAAGGACGGCAAGCTCACCCAGGAGCAGGCCGACGCCATCACCAAGGCCGTCGAGGCCGGCGTCTTCCCCGGCCCCGGCGGCCACCGCGGTCCGGGCGGCCACCACGGCGCTGGTACGCCCGGCAAGTAGTCCGGCGAGCCCGGCCCCGGCAGGCACCAGCAGGCCGGGGCCGGCCTTGGCCTGTCGTACCCGGGGCAGGCCCGGTCCGCCCTGTCGTGCCGACCCCACGGCCAGGCCAGCCGGGGATCAGCGCGGCCCCGGGAATGGGTTCAGGGCTGCGGGGGCGGGGGCGTGAACACGCCCAGGTGGTTGCCGGCCGGGTCGAGTAGGTGGGCCAACTTGAGACCGCTCGGTGCCGTACGCGCTGGCACCAGCACCCGGCCGCCGGCCGCTTCGGCCTGTCGGCAGGTCTCCGCCACGTCGGCGACTTCGGCGTAGAACACGGCATAGTTCGGCGACGTACCGTCGGTCGCCCGGATCGCCCCACCGATCCCGCTGTCGCCGCCGGCTCCGGTCACGCGGTAGGACCCGCCGTTGGTCGAGCCCTGCTCCTCGAAGGTCCAGCCGAACAGCTCGCCGTAGAACCGCTCCGCGTCCTCGGGCCGGTCGGTGCCGATCTCGAACCAGGTGATGGGCGTGGTGGACCTGGACATCTACTGCCTCCAGAATTTCCGGTGCCGGCCGTTCGGCCGTCGTCTGGAGCAGTCTCGGGGCCGTTGGCGACAGCGTCCTGTCGGTGTTTCCGGATCACCCAGCGGGGTTTTCACGACGACACCCGGGCCGACTGCGCCGCCGACGGGTCTCAGACCAGGCTCAGCGGGCGGACCCGCTCGTGCGGGATGTCGAGATCCGTCAGGCGTAGCTCCCGGGCCACCACGTCGGGCAGCGTCCAGACGCTCCGGATCCGGTCGGTGCGGAAGCACCGCAGCTCGTCGCGCAGACGGCACCAGGCGACCAGGTACCAGTGTCGGGAGTTGCCGAGGTAGCCGAGCGGCTCGACGTCACGGGTCGAGTCGGCGCCGGCGCGGTCGGCGTACCGGATGCGCAGCACCCGCCGCGCGGTGACCGCGTCGGCGACGGTGGCCGGGACGGGCGCTGCCGGCCCGTCGCCGATGAGGTGCACCCGGCCGGCGAGGCGGTGTGCCTCATCGGCGTCGGCTGCCGGCAGCACCGCCACCAGCTTGCGCAGCGCGGTGGCGGCCGGCCCGGCGAACGGCGAGCCGGCGAGCCGGTGCAGCGCGACTGCCATCGCCACCGCCTCGGCGGCGGTCAGGTTGACCGGCGGCAGGGTGTGGGCGCGGTCCAGGACGTAGCCGCCGGTGCGCCCGGGCTCGGCCCAGATCGGCACCCCGGCCTCCTGTAACGCGCCGAGGTCCCGTTCGATGGTCCGGCTGCTCACCTCGAAGCGCGCGGCCAGCCAGCGGGCACTGCGCGGCCGTGGTGACACCGCCCGCAGCTCCTCGACCAGCGCGTAGAGCCGATCCGTGCGGTTCATACCCGGCACGCTACGGCCGAGGTACGACGCCCTCCGACAACCGCCCGCTCAGCGACGCGGGCAGCCGGCTCAGGCGATGCAGGCGCAGACGATCAGCGCGGCCCCGAAGTGGGTGGCGGCGCTGACCCGGGCGGCCGGGTGCGGCTCTGGCGAGCAGATGACCTCGCCGAGCTTGCCGGGGGTGAGCAGGTCCAGCACCACGAAGGCCAGCGCCATGATCGCCAACCCGACCAGTCCGAAGACCACGGTGGAGGCGAGCCCCCTGCCGAAGTCGCTGTAGCTGGTGAGGATCGCGGTGAAGACGATCCCGGCGATGCCGAGTTGGTTGGCGGCGAGCAGCAACCCGGCGTTGGCGTTGCGCTCGACCCAGATCAGGTCTCGCAGCCGGCCCGGGGTGAGCAGGTCGACGAGCCCGAAGCCGGCGGCCATGAGGCCGACGCCGACGATCCCGAACACGACGCTCTGCCAGGCACCGCTGAACAGATCCTCCAGCACCGACTTGCCTCCCGACTCTCCGCCCGGAGGGGTACCGGCGCGGTGATCGAGACGATAGCGGCACCGCGCAACGGCGTCAGCCCCTGCGTCTACAGGGCCAGGTAGCGCTGCCGCTCGTACGGGGTGACCTCACGGCGGTACTGCTCCCACTCGGCCCGCTTGTTGCGCAGGAAGAAGTCGAAGACGTGCTCGCCGAGCACCTCGGCGACCAGTTCGGAGCCGGCCATCACGTCGATCGCCTCGGCGAGGTTCTCCGGTAGCGCCTCGTAGCCCATGGCGCGCCGCTCCGCGCTGGTCAGCGACCAGACGTCGTCCTCGGCGCCCGGCGGCAGCTCGTACCCCTCCTCGATGCCCTTCAGGCCGGCGCCGAGTAGCACCGCGAAGGCGAGGTACGGGTTGGCCGCCGAGTCCAGCGAGCGGACCTCGACCCTGGCCGAGTTGGGCTTGCCGTAGGCGGGAACCCGGACCAGCGCGGACCGGTTGAGGTGACCCCAGCAGACGTACGCGGGGCTCTCGGTGATCCGGTCGGGCAGGTGCTGCGGGAAGAGCCGCTTGTACGAGTTGACCCACTGGTTGGTGACCGCCGTGTATTCGCGGGCGTGCACCAGCAGACCGGCGATGAACGACTTCGCCACCTTGGACAGCTTCATCGGGTCGCCGCTGTCGTGGAAGGCGTTGCGCTCCCCCTCGAACAGCGACAGGTGGGTGTGCATCCCGCTGCCCGGCTGGTCGGTGAACGGCTTCGGCATGAAGCTGGCCTGCACACCGGTGGAGAGCGCGACCTCCTTGACCACGTGCCGGAAGGTCATGATGTTGTCGGCGGTGGTCAGCGCGTCGGCGTAGCGCAGGTCGATCTCCTGCTGGCCGGGCGCGACCTCGTGGTGGCTGAACTCCACCGAGATGCCGATGCGTTCCAGCGCCAGGACGCCCTGACGGCGGAAGTCCCGGGCGACGGCGTGGGTGGTGTGCTCGAAGTAGCCGCCGGTGTCGACCGGGGTGGGCACCGAGCCGTCCTGCGGACCGTTTTCGAGCAGGAAGAACTCGATCTCGGGGTGGGTGTAGAAGGTGAAGCCCTTCTCGGCTGCCTTGGACAGCGCGCGGCGCAGCACGTGCCGGGGGTCCGCCCAGGACGGGCCTCCGTCGGGCAGCAGGATGTCGCAGAACATCCGGGCGCTCTCGCCGCTGACGCCGCCTTCGAAGGGGAAGACCTGGAAGGTGGTCGGGTCGGGCATGGCCACCATGTCCGATTCGAAGACCCGGGCGAAGCCCTCGATCGCCGAGCCGTCGAAGCCGATGCCTTCCTCGAAGGCCGCCTCGAGCTCGGCGGGTGCCACCGAAACGCTCTTGAGCGTGCCCAGAACGTCGGTGAACCACAGCCGGACGAACCGGATGTCCCGCTCTTCCAGCGTGCGGAGGACGAACTCCTGCTGACGGTCCACTTCCCCAACCCCTCGCGACACTCTTTTGTCCGCCTTGGCCGGGCTGTACCCGACCTGATCGCCCAGTGTTCCCGGGCCTGGTTACGCAGACGTTACGCGAACTGCCGCCGGCCGTCCTCTCGTGTCCCGCCGGGCGAGCGCGGGCCAGCGCCGCGCCGCCGCGGCCGTTTCCACCACGGCCGAGCTCCTGCCGCCGCGGCCTCGCGGGCGCCTGTCGCGGGAGGTGGCGGCAATCTCGTCCGAGGGTACGGAATGTCGCGCGAGGGCTGGGGCAAGATGAAGGCATGCCCACCCTGCGTCTCGCCCTGTCCCAGGTCAACCCGAGCGTCGGCGACCTCGCCGGAAACGCCGACCTGGTCCGCAGCTGGACTCGCCAGGCCGCCGATGCCGGTGCCCAGTTGGTGCTCTTCCCGGAGATGATGCTGACCGGGTACCCGGTCGAGGACCTCGTCTTCCGGCGTTCCTTCGTCGCCGCGTCCCGGGCCGCCGTGGAGCGGCTGGCCGCCGGCCTGGCCGCCGACGGTCTCGGCGAGCTGCCGGTCGTGGTCGGCTACCTGGACGCCGACGGCCCGCCGCAGGTCAGCGGCGACGCCGAGCCGGGCCGGGGTGCCCGCAACGCCGCCGCGCTGCTGCACCGGGGCGTCGTGGCCGCCCGCTACTTCAAGCACCACCTGCCCAACTACGGGGTCTTCGACGAGGACCGGTACTTCGTCTCCGGTGACGCGCTGACAGTGGTGCGGATCGGCGGCGTGGACGTCGCGCTGACCATCTGCGAGGACCTGTGGCAGGCCGGCGGTCCGTTCGCCGCCGCCCGGAGGGCCGGCGTCGGCCTGGTCGTCAACATCAACGGCTCGCCGTACGAGCTGAACAAGGACGACATCCGGCTGCCGCTGGTCCGCCGCCGGGCCGCCGAGGCGGGTGCCGCCATCGCGTACGTCAACATGACCGGCGGCCAGGACGAGCTGGTCTTCGAGGGCGACTCGATGATCGTGAGCGCCGACGGTGAGCTGCTCACCCGGGCACCGCAGTTCGTCGAACACCTGCTCGTGCACGACGTCGAGTTGCCGGCCGCCGCCACCCCGCCGACCACCGAGACGCTGGCCGACGGGATGCGGATCGTGCACAGCACGCTGGACGGCATTCCGCCCACGCCGTCCGGCCCGGCCGCCACCGGCGGGCTGATCGAGCCGGTGGCCGACGAGGCCGAGGTGTGGCAGGCGCTGGTGCTGGGTCTGCGTGACTACGTCAACAAGAACCGGTTCCCGTCGGTGGTGCTCGGTCTCTCCGGCGGCATCGACTCGGCGGTGGTGGCCGCGCTCGCCGTCGACGCGCTCGGGCCGGACCGGGTGGTCGGGGTGTCGCTGCCCAGCCAGCACTCCTCGGAGCACTCCCGGGAGGACGCCGCCGACCTGGCCAAGCGCACCGGCCTGGACTACCGCGTCGAGCCGATCCAGCCGATGGTCGATGGCTTTTTGGCCAACCTGTCGCTGTCCGGCGTGGCAGTGGAGAACCTGCAGGCCCGGGTCCGTGGCGTGATCCTGATGGCGCTGTCGAACCAGGAGGGCCACCTGGTGCTGACCACCGGCAACAAGAGTGAGCTGGCGGTCGGCTACTCCACCCTGTACGGCGACTCGGTGGGCGGCTTCAACCCGGTCAAGGACGTCTGGAAGACGCTGATCTGGCGGCTCGCGAAGTGGCGCAACAGGGACGCGGCTCGGCGTGGTGAGACCGCGCCGATCCCGGAGAACTCGATCGGCAAGCCGCCGAGCGCCGAGCTGAGCCCGGGCCAGCTCGACAGCGACAGCCTGCCCGACTACGACGTCCTGGACCCGATCCTGATCGGCTACGTCGACGGTGACCTCGGCCGCGACGGTCTGGTCGAGTCGGGTCACGACCCGGCGATCGTGGACAAGGTGCTGCGGCTGGTGGATACCGCCGAGTACAAGCGACGGCAGTCGGCGCCGGGCACGAAGATCTCCATGAAGGCGTTCGGCCGGGACCGCCGTCTGCCGATCACCAGCCGGTGGCGCGAGCACGGCTGAGCCGTACCCCTGGGGGTGCCGGGTCGGTGGCGCGGCCCGGCGCCGCCTCGCGGTGACCGCGCGGCGCGGTCCCGGTTGGCCAGGTGGGGGCGGCCCCGCGCTGGTGGAGTGACATCTTGCACTGGGCCCTGCCGTCAGCCCGTCTCGCGGTGCGACGATCGCGACGGAACCCGGGGACCGCGCAGGCGGCCTCGAGGAAGGGAGACAGAGATGGTGGAGTCCACTCCGCACGAGGTGACCGCGTTGTACGGCGGCCCGGCCACCCGACGGGTCCGCACCCGCGACCTGATGGCCGCCAAGGAGCGCGGCGAGCGGTGGCCGATGCTCACCTCGTACGACCAGTACACGGCGTCGATCTTCGACCAGGCCGGTGTTCCGGTGCTGCTGGTCGGCGACTCGGCCGCGAACAACGTGTTCGGCTACGAGACCACCCTGCCGATCACCGCCGACGAGCTGCTTCCGCTGGTCCGGGCCGTGGTGCGGGCGACCCGGCAGGCGCTGGTCGTCGGTGACCTGCCGTTCGGCTCGTACGAGGAGGGTCCGGCCCAGGCGCTGCGCACCGCCGTCCGGTTCATGAAGGAGGGTGGCTGTCACGCGGTGAAGTTGGAGGGTGGCCGCCGCAACGCCGCGCAGATCGCCGCGATCGTCGGTGCCGGCATTCCGGTGATGGCGCACATCGGTTTCACCCCGCAGAGCGAGCACACCCTGGGCGGCTACCGCGTGCAGGGTCGCGGCGACGCCGCCGACGAGGTGCTGGCCGACGCACGGGCGGTGGCGGAGGCGGGCGCCTTCGCCGTGGTGTTGGAGATGGTGCCCGGCGAGGTGGCCAAGCGGATCACCCACGAGCTGCCGATTCCCACTGTGGGCATCGGCGCGGGCCCGGACACCGATGCGCAGGTGCTGGTCTGGCAGGACATGGCCGGGCTGCGGACGGGCAAGGCGCCGCGTTTCGTCAAGCGGTACGCGGATCTGGCCGGCGCTCTCACCGACGCCACCCGCCGTTTCGCCGACGAGGTCCGCGGCGGCGAATTCCCCGCCGCCGAACACACCTTCTAGGACCGAGCACGGCGTGATCCACCCGGCTGTGCCGAAGCGGGGTGGATCACGCCGCTCCTGTCAGAGGTCGGTGACGCGGATGCCGGCGTGCGCCTTGTAGCGCTTGTTGATGGCGATCAGGTTGGCGGTGAACGCCTCGATCTGGTGGGCGTTGCGCAACCGGCCGGCGTAGATGCCCCGCATGCCCGGGATCCGGGCGGCGAGCGCGCCGACGATGTCGACCAGCTCGCGGTCCTCGGTGCAGATCAGCACGTCCAGGTCGATCCGGTCGACCTCGGGGTCGGCCAGCAGCGGAGCGCTGACGTGGTTGAACGCGGCGCAGACCCGGGAGTCGGGCAGCAGCGCGGCGGCCTGCTGCACGGCGCTGCCCTCGGCGACGGTCAGCGCGTACGGGCCCTGCTTGTCGAAGCCGAGCGGGTTGACGCAGTCGACGACGATCCGGCCGGCGAGCGGCTCGGCGAGAGCGGCGACGGTGGCGGCGTGCCCGTCCCACGGCACCGCGATGATCACCACGTCGCTGCGTCGGGCCACCTCGTCGTTTGCCGCACCGGTGACGCTGCCACCGGCCGGCACCCCGGGCAGGGCGGCGATCTCGGCCGCGGACTCGGCGGCCCGCTCGGCCGACCGGGATCCGATCAGCACCGTCTGGCCGGCCCGCGCGAACCGGTAGGCGAGGCCCCGCCCCTGGTCGCCGGTGCCGCCGATGATGCCGACCGTCAGCCCGGACACGTCGGGCAGCGTGCTCGCGTCGTATGCCATGGCCTCATCCTCGCAAACCGCTCGGTCCGTCAGCAGCGCCGAGCGCTGTGAGAATCCCCGCTGCCGTGGACGACCGCGCCGGCGGGCGAGGACCGGGCCCGGGCCGGCGGCCCGGTCAGGCCAGCTCGAACAGGACGGTACGGGCCGCCGGGTCGGCGGTGACCAGACGGACCCGGACCCGTTCGCCGAGGGGTAGTTGGCCGAGGCAGCGGGCGCGTACCGGCGGGGCGTCCAGCGCGACGGTGCCGCCGGGCGGTCGGGGCCGGGACTTGCCGTTGGGCGGGGCGTCGACGTCGAGGACGGCCGCGTCGAAGGTCTCGCCCACCCGGTGCTCCAGCACCGCTGCCTCGGCCAACTCGACGGCACCACGAGCGGCCGCCGAGGCGACCCGGTCGGTGCTCGCCATCACCTCGGGCAGCCGGGGCAGCGCGGCGCGGGCCCAGTCGGGCACCGCCTGGCCGGCGTGCAGGGCCAGGCAGACCTCGGTGGCGTACCGGTCGGCCAGCCGCCGCAACGGCGCCGTCACGTGGGCGTACGCGGCCGCCACGCCACCATGTTCCGGCTGCTCCGGCAGCTCCCCGTCGAAGGATGTGTACGCGGCACCGCGCATCAGCTCGGCCGCCTGGTCGATGAACGCGGCGGCGCGTGGCTGGGCGGCGTCCAGACCGGCGATGACCTGTCCCGGGCCCACGTCGTCCGGCCAGTGCACGCCCAGCGGCGCGGCGGCGGCCCTGAGCCGCTGCACCGCCTCCGGCTTGGGCGCCGGCATCGTCCGTAGCAGACCCACCCGGCCGGCCAGCATGATGTCGGCGGCAGCCATCCCGGTCAGCAGGGAGATCTGCGCGTTGTGTTCTTCCATCGGCACCGGCGCGCGCAGCACCAGCCGCCAGCCCTCACCGTCGGGCTCCAGATCCTGCTCGGGCAGCGGCAGGTTGATGGCGCCCCGGCTCAGCCCTCGCGCGGTCAGTCGGTCGCCGATCTCCGGCAGCAGCGCGATCGGGTCGGGTAGCCGCCCGGCCTCGGCTGCCGCCTGCACTCCGCTGTAGTCGAGTTTGGCGCGGCTGCGGACCAGGGCGCGTTCCAGCTCGACGGCCACGGTGCCGCCGTCGGCGTCCAGGTCGATGGTCCAGAGCACCGCGGCCCGGTCGTCGTCGGGCAGCAGACTTGCCGCACCCTCGCTGAGGGTGTGCGGGTGCAGCGGCACGTTGCCGTCGGGCAGGTAGATGGTCTGCCCCCGCCGCCAGGTCTCCGCCTCCAACGCCCCACCCGGTCTGACGTGCGCGGCGACGTCGGCGATCGCGTACCGCACCCGGTAGCCCCCACCTGGGCGGCGGCTGAGGTGCATCGCCTGGTCCAGATCCCGCGAGGTGGCCGGGTCGAGGGTGACGAACGGTATGTCCGTGCGGTCGACGGGCGGCTGCGGCGGTGCCGCAGCCGCCTCGTCGGCTTCACGCTGGGCGTCGGCCGGAAACTCCTCGGGCAGGCCGAGCTCGCGGCGCAACGCGCCGAAGTCGATGCGGGGCGCGAGTACGCGTCGGATGACCACGGGTCAATCCTGACAGCGCCACGGGTGATCCGCTTCCGGTGACCGGCCGGAAATCCGACCGGTGAGGGGATGCTCCGCGCTCAGCCGGTCGCCTTGCGGGCGGCGCTGCGGGGCCCCCTGGGTGCGGTGGCTCGGGCGGCGACCGGGCTGGCCGGAGACTTGCGGGCTGTCACCTTGCGGGCCGGCGCCTTGGCCGTGACGGTCTTCTTCGCCGGGGCCTTCTTCGCCGCCGCCTTGCGGGCGGTGGTCGACGAGGTACCCGTCGCCTTCGCGGCCGGGGCCTTCTTGGCCGGAGCCTTGCGCGCGCCGCCGCCGGGGCGGGTCGACGCGGTCTTCTTCGCCGCTGTCGTCTTCTTCGCCGCTGTCTTCTTGGCGGCGGACGCCTTGGTCGCCACCTTCCGCGCCGGGGCCTTCGCCGCGCTCGTGGTCTTGCGCGTCGAGGCCTTCGCCGCGGTGGTGGTCTTCTTCGCCGGGGCCTTCGCGGCGGTGGTGGTCTTGCGCGTCGAGGCCTTCGCGGCGGTGGTGGTCTTCTTCGCCGGGGCCTTCGCGGCGGTGGTGGTCTTCTTCGCCGCGCTGGCGGTGGTCTTCTTCGCCGCGCTCACCGTCTTCTTCGCCGTACCCGTGGTCTTCTTCGCGGCGGTGGTGGTCTTGCGCGCGGTGGACGCCGGGGCCCGCTTGGCGGCGGTGGTCGTCTTGCGGGTGGTGGTCGAGGCCTTCGCGGGGGCCTTCTTGGCCGCGGCGGTGGTCCTGGTCGTGGCCTTCTTCGCGGGGGCCTTCGTGGCCGCCGTGGTGGTCTTCCTGGCCGGTGCGCGGCCCGCCCCGCCGGCGGCCTTGCGGGCCGGTGCCTTCGCGGCAGCCGCGGTGGACTTGCGCACGGGGGTGGTCCGGCTCGCCGCCGTGTTCCGCTCCGCCGCGGCGGTCTTCTTCGCGGTGGTGCGTCGGGCGGCCGGGCGCTTGGTGGCCTGCTGTGCTTCGGCCATCGTGGTTCCCTCCTCGGGGGACGTGCTCTCGCGTGCGTCCTCGCGGAGCACGAAATACCTCGGCGCGAGCCGTCCCGCGCCGCCTATCTGTCGTCCCCGGCCCAACGAGCGTCCTCGGCATCCCACGCCTCGTTCCGCTCCTGCACTCGTTGCAGGGCGTTCTCCGCGTCGGCCGCCGAGTCGTACGGGCCGAGAACGTGCTTCGCCGGACACACGTTGGTGTCCGTCTCGACCCGGTGATGCCGGGTGCACCAGTAGAACTGCCCACCACGTCCGCTGTCGCTCATGGGAATCACTGTGCACCGCGAACCGGCCGGCCGCCACCGGATCGCACAAGTCGCCGACGATCTCCACAGTAGATATGCATTGCGTTCGTCGGGGCGGAACGCGGAAATAGGGTCGGACGAACAGTCAGTTCCGGTGCGATCCAGGGCTGAGGCATGATCTGCGCTCGTGATCAATACGGTGACCGGCGCGGGGGCGTGCCCGGGGTGTGCGGCGACGACGGCATCGGTACGCGACGCGGTGCCCTGGTGTCCCAGCTGTGAATGGAATCTGGACGCCTATGACCAGGCACGTCGCCAACGCGAGTTCGGGTGGAGTTGGGTCGACCGGTGGACCTACCGAATGGCGTTCCGGGCGACCAGGCGGCAGTTCACCGAACTGGTTGGGCGACCGTTGGGCACCAACGGGTCCGACGCCGCCCGGACGCTCACCGCAGCAGCCTCGTTGCTCCTGATCGCCGCGGTGCTCGCGCTCGCGGTCGTCGGTGGTTGGCTGATCGTGGCGTTCCCGTTTCCCAACCTGGCGATCGTGCCGGGTGTGGCGATGGTCGGTCTGGCGATCGCGTTGCGGCCCCGGTTCGGTCGCCTCGACCCGGAGCTGGAGGTGCTCACCCGCGACCAGGCGCCGGAGTTGTTCGGCCTGATCGACGAGGTGGCCACGGCGATCGGGGCACCGGTACCGGACGTGGTGGGTGTGGACGGCGCCATCAACGCGTACGCGGGCACTGTCGGGTTGCGGCGGCGGAAGGTGCTCGGTCTCGGACTTCCGCTGTGGGGTTCGCTTCCCGCCGGCGGCCGGGTGGCGCTGCTCGGCCACGAGCTCGGTCACTTCGTCAACGGTGACCCGCGCCGGGGCCTGTTCACCCAGCCCGCGTTCACCATGCTCGGCTCGGCCGCCGACCTGTTCCGGCCGGTGCGGACCAGCGTCGGGGCGGGGCTGGTGGAGATGCTGGGCGACGCGCTGGGCCGCGCGTTCCAGTGGGTGGTGTCGCGGGTGCTGTTCGTCGCGTACCTGCTGCTGGTGACTGTGGCATTGCGGGACAGCCAGCGCGCCGAGTACCTCGCCGACGAGCTTTCCTCCCGGGTGGCCGGCACGACCGCCGCTACCGACTTCCTCGACACCCTGCTCGCCACCGAGTCGCTGGCGCTGGCGGTGCGTCGGGAGAGCCGGGCGGGACACGGCCCGGACCGGTGGCGCTCCGCGCTGGCCGAGTCCCGTGCGGCCAAGACCGACCAGTTGCCGCTGCTGCGGCAACTGTCGGTCCGCGACGAGGCGACGCTGTTCGCCGCTCACCCACCGACCGGACTGCGCCGCCAGATGCTCGCCGGGCGCGCGTGGCAGGATCCCTCGGTTGTGCTCACCGAAGCCCGGATGGAGCGGATCGACGCCGAACTCGGCAAGGAGTACGACCGCTTCCGCCGTACCGTCAGCTGGTCGGGCTGACGCCGGACGCGCACCCACGGGCGGCGTTGGGCAGAGCGGTCGCGGCCTATGATCGCCGGATGGCGACACCGGACTACATCGTGGGGCTGCGCAAGCACGTCGGCCACGACCTGCTCTGGCTGCCGAGTGTCAGCGCGGTGGTCCGCAACGACGCCGGTGAGCTGCTGCTCGGGCAGCGTGCCGACGACGGGCGCTGGTCGGTGATCAGCGGTTTCGTCGAGCCGGGCGAGCAGCCGGCCACCGCGCTGGTCCGCGAGGTGCGCGAGGAGACGGGCCTGGACGTGACGCCGGTGCGGATGTCCAGCGCCGTGTCGCACCCGCACACGTACCCCAACGGGGACCGCTGCGAATACCTGAACCTGGGGTTCCTGTGCCGGTTGGTGGCCGGCACCGCCCGCGTCAACGACGACGAGTCGCTGGCCGTGCGGTGGTTCCCGCTGGACCGGCTGCCCGAGCTGGACAAGCACGCCCTGCTGGTCATCGCGTACGCGTTGCGCGAGAACAAGGTGGCCGGTTACCTGGAGCCGGGTACGACGTGGGACGACGTACCCGACTGAGGTTCACACCGGGGTCGGCGCGAGGACGACCGGCTCGGCGGGCGCCGACCGGGCCGCCCGGATGGCGTACGCGAGCGCGTACGGCGTGCAGGCCAGGTAGAGCATGGGCTCTATCAACACCCGGTTGGTGATCAGGAAGATCTCCCACTCGATCGGCCGGGGCAGGCCGAAGTTCCAGTCCGTCCAGCAGGCGAAGAGCCACAGCGGCGCGGAGATCGGGTCGACGCGCTCCCGTGCCTCGATTGTCGGCCCAGCGCCGAATCCGGCGGGGTACGCGTCGACGATGACGAGGATCACCGCGAGGTCCGCGGCGACGAGTGCGCCGAGAACGCCCACCCACCAGGCGGCTCGGACGCGACCCCGGGCGGCGAGGCTCGCCGCGGCCCAGAGCGCGAGGGTCAGGCCGGCCAGCCAGAGCAGCAGACCGGGTACGGCGTCGGCCAGGCCCTCGGCGTTGACGACGTACCTGAAGTTGACGACGTACACGAACAGGATGACGGCCGCACCGACCGGGAGCACCACGCCGAGGGCGATACGCAGCGGGCCGTCGAGTGCGTTGTGCCGGGCCCAACGGGCGGCGAACACCGCCAGCACGACCGCCAGCACGATGGTGAACGCCGCCCAGATCGGCCTCTGCGCCCGCTCCACCCAACTCGCCCGCACCAGCAACGAGTCGACGGAGAACAGCGCCAACACACCGAGGGCCACGATCCCGACGCAGGCGATCGGGGACAGCAGTAGTGCGGCGACGGTGCGGCCGGCCCGACCACGCATCACTGTGCGGTCGACGATCGGGGCGCCGGCGCGACCGACGGCCAGGCTCACCGCGAAGCCGACCATCGTCGTCCGGTGGCCACTCTCGGCGAGCACGTGCAGCTCGGCAGCCCACTCGCGGCGCAGCTCGTCGCGAACCTCGGCCGGCCAGCGGCGCGCTGCCAACTCCAACAGCAGCTCGGCGGCCCGGCGGGTCACCACGCCGGTGCTCCGGTGGGCTCGGTGCCACCCCACGAGCGACGGCTGCCGTCGGGGATCGCGGCCCGCAGGTCGGCGAGCGCCTGGCGGGCCTGCGCCACCCCAACGGCGGTCAGTCGGTAGTAGCGGCGGGCCGGCCGCCCGGCCGCGACGGGATCGATCGCCTCCCAGTCGGCGGCCAGCCAGCCGGCCCCCTGCAACCGGTGCAGCACCGGGTAGAGGGTGCCGCTGGGCAGGCCCGTCAATCGCATCAGGTCGAGCCCGTAGCGCTGCTCGTCGGGCTCGGCGAGCAGCGCCGCGAGCACCTTCGCGACCGGAATCGTCATCCGCATCCGACCACTGTATCGGAACTCTACATAGGGGTGGGTACCCGTTCGACGGGAATCCACAGCTCGGCGTCCGCCTGGGTGCCGTCCGCCGACACCCGGACCCGGGAGATCTCCGGTCCAGGTCGGCTGCGGTACGGGTTGGACGGAAACCACTGGGTGAACACGTCACGCCACAGGAACTGCACCGCCTGCGGAAATGCACCGGAGGTGGTGAACACCGCCCACGACCCGGCCTGCACCGGCAGCGCGTCCAGGCCCTCCGGCGGCACGGCGGCGGTCACCACCCCGTGCCAGTAGTCCAACTCGGTGCCCTCCTGCCGGCTGTCGGCGAGGTTGTCGCTGACGTTGACGATCCCCTTCGGCTCCTGATCGGAGAGCGCCTCGATCCGTTCGGTCGTCTCCTTGTCGATGCTCCGGATGAACGCGACGATCGCCGGGTTCATCCCCTCGTGCACCAGCGGGACCCGGGCCTTGCGCCCCACCAGCGCGAACGCGTCCTTGTCGACGATTCGGTACTCCATGCTGCCGCTCCCTTCGACTGTGAGTCGGAAGGACATCCGGGGCTGGGCACGCAGCGCTGCCCCCGTACGCCGAGCTTCTCCGGGCCCCACGCCGTGCACGGCGTGGAACGCCCGGGCGAACGCCTCGGCGGACCCATAGCCGTAGTGCACCGCGACGTCGAGCAACGTCCGCTCCCCCGCCAGCACGTCCGCGCCGGCGACGGTGAGCCGGCGCCGACGGATGTACTCCGACAGCGGCATCCCGGCCAGTGCGGAGAACAGCCGCCGGAAGTGGTACTCCGACGTCAGCGCGATCCGCGCCAGCTCGGCCACCTCGATCTTCTGGTCGAGGTGGCGCTCGATGTGAGCCATGGCCTCGTTGAGCCGATCCAGCACCCGGGCCTCCTTCCCTTTCGAGCACCGACGTTAGGTCGCGGGGTCGGTCGCCCACCCGACATCCGATGCCCGCATCGGTCGGGTACGGCGGCACCGATCGCCCGTGTCGTAGCCTGGCGGACTTTGCTTCCGAAGGAGGTTGACGTGGCCGAGTATCCGCAGGACGTCGTGCAGCGCTTCCACGGCACCCCCGACCAGGTCGACGCCGGCCTGGTGGGCGAGCCGCCGCGGACGTGGGAGTCCGTCGTCATCGAGGAGTACGACACGTCCTGGGCGCAGCGTTTCATCGCCGTCCGATCGTCGCTCACCGGGGCGCTGGGTGGGCTGATCATCGCTGTGGAACACGTCGGGTCGACGGCGGTACCGGGGCTCGCCGCCAAGCCCGTCATCGACATCGACCTCGTTCTCGGGGACACCGCCGAGGAGGCCGCCAATCTCCCCGCCCTGGAACGGCTCGGGTACCGGCTCGTCCTTCGGGAACCCTGGTGGCACGGGCACCGGATGCTTCTCAGCCCCGCCGAGGACGTCAACCTGCACGTCTGGCCGCAGGGTGCGCCGGAGCCGATCCGGCACCGGCTCTTCCGCGACTGGCTGAGATCGCATCCGCACGACCGGGAGCGGTACGCCGCGACCAAGCGCCGCCTCGCACGGGACACCGCGAACCGGCCCCGCGACTACAGCCTCGCGAAGAACGACGTCATCGACGAGATCTACGCGCGCATCTTCGCCGCCTGATGACCTCACGTCTGCGGCGGTCCCGCGTAGATCTTGGACAGTTTCCGTTATCAGTTAACGGAAACTGTCCAAGATTGGGCCGTGGGCCGAGGATGTGAGCCCGCCAGTGACCACCCGGGTTCGTCAGGAACAGTCGAAGCGGTACTCGAACGGCCTGGTGGGGCAGGCGGTGCAGACGAAGAGGTAGATCCCGCCGACGTCGCCCAGCATGAGCCCGGTGGGGTTCTGGATCGTCGACCACGGATGATCGTCGGTGGTGGCCGTCTCCCAGCCGGCCATCGCCGGACGATCCTCTACCGGAATCCACCGCTTTTCGTCACCGCGGCTGAACTCCCAGCTGGCGACCGTCAGCAGATGGTCCATGAGCGAGCCGCACTCGCAGACCGGCCATTCCGGCGACTGGGTCCAGCCGGGGTAACCGCCGACCTTGATCCCCGAGGCGACCGCCAGATCGGTTTCGTACTCCCATCCGGTCTCCTGCGCGACCTGCCTCATCGTGCCCTCGATCTGCGGCCACACGGCATCCGGGAGGTCCCAGCCCGGATACTCGGTGACCCGCTCCGGGTCGAGCACGCAGGGGTTGGGGACGTGCGCTGGGTCCGACTCCACATCCGGTAAGGGCATTTCTTGAAGCCGGACGCCGATGTCGGCGCGGCGACGCCACCGCAGTTCGGGGCGAGGTGTCGTCCACGGGTCGTGGTCGAATGGGCACCACAGGACCTGAAGAATGTCCGCGCCCGCTGGGAACGGCACTTCGGGCACGTCCTCGGCCAGCAACTGCGCCACCGGCACCAGCGGTGCCGCCGACTCACCCGGAGAGTCGCGGTAGTGGTCGCCGGGCTCCGGCCCGTCGCACATCGGCCAGGCTTCGTCGGCCGGCCACAGCAGCGGGCCGCCTACCGAACTCTGCTCCGCTGTCGGCGCACCCGGACGGGGATGCAGGCGGACGGTCGTCCGCGCCAACGGCGCAACCGCCGGAAAGATCTGTGGCATGTCGATGGGGCTGGAGGGGGTGGTGTGCACGCCGCCGATCGTAGGGGGCGCCAATCAGCGTGTTCAGCGCGGCGGCTGCTGCATGATCCAGGTGGGCACGGGCTCCGACAGGAAGCCGGCCACCTCCCAGCCGGCCCGGCGGTACAGCTCGACGTTGCCCGGGTTGCTGGTTTCCAGGATCGCCGGCAGGCCCTCGGCGGCGGCACGGGCCAGGCCGGCCCGCATGACGGCACGGCCCCAACCGCGTCCGGCGCTGTCGGGGTGGGTGCCCAGGACGCCGAGATACCAGAACGGGAACGTCGGCAGAGCGGCGTGCACGGCGTCGTCGTAGCTCTGGACGCGGGCCAGCACGTCGGCGGGGTAGTGAGCGGCGAGCCCGCCCTCCGGTGACCCGGTCGGCGACCCCGCCGGTGGCTCCCAGATGGCGACCGACGCGCCCCCACCGATCGTCCAGATCGATGACTGGTGCACCCGCTTGTCGAAGAGGTGCCCAAAGAATGTGGCGGCGTACCGCGGATAGGTCTGCTCGTCGGGGAAGAGGCACCGCAGGATCGGATCCTTGACGAACGCGGCGACCAGCGAACCAACCACCGCGTCGCGGGCCGCCGGGGTGGCGATGGTGATCTCGGGCGTTGTCACAGCAGTCGACACTATCCGAAAAGGAGCCTTGACCCTGACACGGTGGCGGACCGGAGACTGGCCCCATGGACCTCGATGACTACCGGGGACACTCCCCCTACAGCGACCCCGGGCGGCACGGCGGACTCCTCGACGCCATGGCGTCCGACATCCCCACGGTGGCGGCGACCGCCCGTAACGTGATCGTCCACTACCGGGCCGGCGGCGTGGAGCTGTCCGACGACCGGCAGGACGAGGTGAACCGCCGCTGGGTGGACCGCATCCTCGACACCGACCAGTCCCGCTTTCCCCTGCCGCTGAGTGCTGAGCGCCCGGCCGTGGAACGGGTGGCCGGCTGCTGCCGGGACCACACACTGCTATCGATCGCGATCCTCCGTCAGCACGGCATTCCCAGCCGCAGCCGGGTCGGCTTCGCCTCGTACTTCGTGCCCGGCTGGCACCACGACCACGTGGTGGTGGAGTACTGGAATGGCGACCGGTGGGTCTGGGCCGACCCGGAGGTCGACCCGGCCGGCGACTGGGGGTTCGACGGCTACGACATCGACCCGAAGGCCGGCCTCTTCGACTCGGCCGCGCGGGTGTGGTCGGCGTACCGGGCCGGGACAATCGACCCCGAGGTGTACGGCGTGAGCCCGGAGCTGCCGATCCGGGGCGCCTGGTTCATCCACGACTACGTCCTGCTGGAACTGGCCCACCGGCAGAAGGACGAGCTGCTGCTCTGGGACAGCCTGGACGCGATGACCGACGACGTCGCCACCGCCGACCTCACTCTCGTGGACGAGATCGCCGCGTTGCTGCTCGCCGCCGACGACGGCGACGAGGCCGCGGAGAAGGCCCTCGCCGGCCGGTACGCCAGCGACGCCCGACTCCGCCCCGGCCTCCGGGTGGAGAGCGTCTCGCCGGTCTCCGGCACCGTCAGCATTGTCGACCTGCGCCGCTGAGCAAGCCGGACGTGTGTCGAAGCCCCGGCCAGGAATTCGACACACGCCCTAGCCGAAGGTGAAGGCGTACGCCTCGGCGCCGGGCTCGCCAAACGTGATCTCCAGGGTCCGCTCACGGACCGCGCCGTCCTGGCGGACGAGCTGGTAGAGCCGGCCGTCCTGGAGCACGCCGTTGCCGTCCTCGTCGACGTCGACGCCGTGCGCCGGGCCGGGGGCGTCACCGTCGAGCAGCACGCGGAACGGGATCGACGCTCCCGCCCCGGGGGCCAGCACGAGATGCGCGTCGCGGGCGTGGAACCGGAAGGCGATGCCACCCACGGCCCGGTCCAGCACGACGTTCTCCGACCCGATCGTCCACTCCCCCGCCAGCGCCCACTGGTTGAGGCCGAGGCTCTGCGGCACCTGGTAGGCGCGGCGTTCGTCGAGCGCCGGGCCGTTCGGCGACGCGAAGTGTTCGCCGCGACCGAAACCGAGGTACGTCTCGGGCGTGCGCAGGTTGTTCCAGTCGGCGTCCGCCTCCGGGCCGAGCCCCTTGACGGGTACGGGTTCGCGCTCGATGCCGAGCAGCTGCTGGAGCATCCGCTCGGACTGCTCGTAGCGCCCCTCCCCGAAGTGCTCGTCGCGGATGACGCCGTCGGCGTCGACGAAGTAGAGCGCCGGCCAGTAGTGGTTGTCGAACGCGCTCCAGATCGCGTAGTCGTTGTCGACCGCCACCGGGTAGTCGATCGACCGGGCCGCCACCGCTCGCCGCACCCAGTCGACCTCGTGCTCGAACCCGAACTCCGGGGTGTGCACCCCGACGACGACCAGCCCGTCATCGCGGTAGGCCTGCGACCAGGCACGCACGTACGGCTCCTGGCGCAGCCAGTTGATGCAGGTCAGCGTCCAGAAGTTGATCAGGACGACGCGCCCACCCAGGTCGGCGGGGCCGAGTGGCTCGGCGTTGAGCCACTCGGCCGCCCCGTTCAGCGGGGGCAGGTGCACGGCCATCTAGCGCAGTGACCGGAAGGCGGTGCGAAGCTCCTCGGAGAAGATCTTCGGCTGTTCCCAGGCCGCGAAGTGCCCGCCCACGTCGAGCTTGTTGTAGTAGATGAGGTTGGAGTACGCCTGCTCGGCCCAGCTCTGCGGCGCCTCGTACAGCTCGTCGGGGAAGACGCTCACGGCGACCGGGACGTTCACGCCCTTGGCGGCGAAGAACGACAGTTTGTTCTCCGCGTACAGACGGGACGCGGAGACCGCTGTGTTCGTCAACCAGTAGAGCGAGATGTTGTCCAGGATGTCGTCGCGGGTGAGGCCCGCCTTGGCCCCGTCGAACACCTGCGAGATCAGGGCCAGACTCTTCGCGTCGTGGTCGAGCAGGAAGGACGCCAGACCGACCGGAGAATCCGCCAGCCCGGTCAGTGTCTGCGGACGTGTCGCCATCATGAGGGCGTAGGCGACGTGTTTCCAGACGAAGTTGACTTCCTCGGTGGCGCGCATTTCGTCGTCGGAGAGCCCGGATGGCAGCGAGCCCATGGCGTTGTTCGCGCCGGTGGTGTCGCCCTGGAACAACAGGTCGATCTCGGGTGGGACGGCACCGGGCATGTTGGTGTGGATGCCGAGCAGTTCCGGCGGCGCCTGGAGGCCCATCTGGTCGACGATGACAGCACCCCAGTCGCCGCCCTGCGCGACGAACCGGTTGTAGCCGAGCCGCTTCATCAGCTCTGTCCAGGCGGTCGCGATCTTCTGCGGGTTCCACCCCGACTCGGTCGGCTTGCCGGAGAAGCCGTGCCCGGGCAGCGACGGGATCACCAGGTGGAAGGCGTCCGCCGCGCTCCCGCCGTGCGCTGTCGGGTCGGTGAGCGGCTCAATGATCTTCATCTGCTCGATCACCGAGCCTGGCCACCCGTGGGTGACGATGAGCGGCAGCGCGTCCTCGTGCTTCGAGCGCACGTGGATGAAGTGGATGTCCACCCCGTCGATGGTGGTCATGAACTGCGGTACGGCGTTCAGCCGCGCCTCGACAGTGCGCCAGTCGTACTCTTTCTCCCAATAGCGGGCGACGGCCTGAATGGTCGCGAGTGGCACGCCCTGCGACTGGTCGTCCACCGTTTCCTTGTCCGGCCAGCGGGTGGCCTTGATGCGCCTCTTCAGGTCATCGAGGTCGGCCTGAGGAATGTCGACCGAGAACGGCCGAATCTCCGTGGTGCCCGGACGAGTCTTGGTTTTGACAGCCATGCGTGTTTCCTCTCCGTCTAGGTGTGCGCCTCGCGAGGAGAAATCATGGGTGAAAGGCTCTGCCCGGACTTATGTGCCAACGATGGGCACGCCGCCGCCATATCTCGGAGCCTAGAACGCCGCACCGGTTGCTCGTGGCGATACGAGCAGCCCTCTCATGTGTCAGCTCCGGGGGCCGCGACGGCGTGTTCGGCGGCGCGGCTGACCTGCTCCCAACCCGCCCAGGTGTCCATCCGCCGACGGGCGATGTCGAACGCCAGGTCGTACACCATGCTGCCGAGCAGGAGCCGCAGCGGCGGCTCGTCGCTGTCGACCAGTTGCAGCAGCGCCTCGGCGGCGAGCCGGGGCTCGCTGTCGATCGAGCCTTCCGCCCACTGGCGCTCCAGTTCGGCGCGCAGTGGCGCGTAGGCATCCATCGGCGTGGTGGCGCGCACGCTGGTGTAGAGGTCGGTCCAGTATCCGCCCGGCTGCACGATGCTGACGGTGATGTCGAAGGCCGCCGCCTCCATCGCCAGCGCCTCGCTCATGCCCTCCAGGGCGAACTTGCTCGCGCTGTACAGGCCGGTGCTCGGGAAGCCGCCGAGCGCGGCGATGCTGGAGACCTGCACGATGTGACCGGACCGCTGGGCGCGCAGGTGCGGCAGCACTGCCTGACTGACCCAGAGCGCGCCGAAGAGGTTGACCTCGAACTGGGCGCGCGCCTCGGCCTCGGTGAACTCTTCGATCATGCCCATGGACAGGGTTCCGGCGTTGTTGACGACGATGTCGAGCCGACCGAAGTGCTCGACGGCGGTGTCCACTGCCGCGATGACCGCCGCCCGGTCGGTCACGTCGAGGGTCAGGGCCAGCAGCCGGTCGGCGTACTTCTCGTCGAAGTCGGCAGCGGTGATGGTCCGGGCGGCGGCGACCACCCGGTCACCCCGGTCGAGTGCGGCGTCGGCGAAGGCGCGGCCCAGGCCGCGGCTGGCACCGGTGATGAACCAGGTACGCATGTGTTCTCCCAGCGCTTCAAGACGAGACGGTCCGTCTCGCGATGGATCGAGACTAGGCCCGTGACGTCGCCGCCGTCAAGACGAGACGGTTCGTCTCGTACGCTGGTATGGTCGTGCTCATGACGCCCAACACGGCCCGCCGGAGAGAGACCTCCCGACGCGCCATCCTCACCGCGGCCTTCGACCTGCTCCAGGAAACGGGGTACGCGAAGCTCAGCATCGAGGGCATCGCCGCGCGGGCCGGCGTCGGCAAACAGACCATCTACCGCTGGTGGCCGTCGAAGGGCGCTGTCATCTTCGACGCCTTCCTCATGCTCAGCGAGGCCACCGAGGGTGGGCCGCCGGCGCTGCCGGACACCGGCGACCTGGCGGCGGACCTGACAGTGGTGCTGCGCGCGACGGTCGAGGAGATGAACGACCCCCGGTACGAGCAACCGATGCGCGCGCTGGCCACCGAGATCGCGCTCGACCCCGAGCTGGCCGCGGCGTACGCCGAACGGTTGGACGGGCCGTTGAAGGAGGCCAAGCGGCAACGCCTGCGCAGCGCCCAGCAGGCCGGTCAGATCGCCGACGACGTCGACCTCAACGTGGCGGTGGACATGATCTGGGGGCCGGTGCTCAACCGGTGGCTGCACCGCAGCGGGCCGCTCACCACCGAGTACGCCGACCTCGTCGTCGCCACCGCCCTCAACGGCCTACGCCCCCGTGGACAGGCCCGTTCCGCCCCGGTCAGCGTCAGCACGGTCAGGGATGCCTGATCCCAGGCGCTCCTGAACAGCGGGGGCATCGGCACCGATGTCAGGCGAACGGCTGCTCGGCGAAGCTGATCCCGGCGCGCTCGGCGGGGGTGAGAATCTGCTGGGGGACGTGCTGCGGCGGCATCCGAAGGAACTGGGTGTAGCCAGCAGCTCGAAGGCGGAGATCGAAGTTCTGACCCTCGATGTGCCACAACGGTTCCGGGCTGCTGTCCGGGGAGTCGAGCCGGTGCAGGTCGGCGATCTCCATAAGGTCGTGAAGCGGTCCGAGTTTGCCGTCGATGTTCCACGCGCCTTCGAACACCAGCGTC
This sequence comes from Micromonospora sp. NPDC048842, assembly GCF_040649935.1. Taxonomy (NCBI): domain Bacteria; kingdom Bacillati; phylum Actinomycetota; class Actinomycetes; order Micromonosporales; family Micromonosporaceae; genus Micromonospora; species Micromonospora sp. NPDC048842. The sequence continues at coordinate 179,524 of NZ_JBEZGK010000004.1, forward strand.
GCGGGCGCGATCCAGAAGGTGAAGTGGCGCTCCTCTCCCACGGGTTGCACCCACCGCACGATGTAGTCGAGGTCCAGCAGGAGCCTGGCGGGCGGAAGGGTCTCATCCACGCCGATGCTCACCGCATGGATCCGGCAGTCATGCCATCCCATGTTCGGGAAGTCGGCGTCGGTCCAGGTCGCCTTGGACAATCCTGAAGCGGCATGCGGCAAGCTGATCATCGGATCAGTATCCGGGACGACACGTTCGCGTCGGCGACCGCCAGACGCCACTCCTGCCGCCGACGCCGGTCTCGTCGCCACCAGCCTTCAACGGATTGCGTCCCCGCCGATCCGGCGAGTGACGATCGGTGGGACGGCTTTGCGCTGCCACAGCGCCTTGCGGCAACATCAGGCGCCGTGACGGCACCAGGCACGGCCCCCGACAGCGACATCCCGGCCGGCGACAACGGCACGCAGCGGTCGAGTCGGCGGGTCAGACACTGGTTGGCCGGCGCCGGGGTCACCGCCCTGGCCGCCGTACTCGGCATCACCCTCGCCGTCCGCGGCGGCGCCACGCCCGCCTGCGCCGCGCCACCGACGGGCAACGCCGTACACAAGGGAAAGGCCAGCTTCTACGACGCGGGCCGCTCGGGCGGCAACTGCTCCTTCCCGGGCCCTCCGGCGGACCGGCTCTACGTGGCCCTCGGCGCATCCCAGTACTCCGGATCGGCGGCCTGCGGCAGTTACCTGGAGGTGACCGGTCCGAAGGGCACGGTGCGGGTCATGGTGATGGACCAGTGCGGCGGCTGCGGACCCAGCAAGATCGACCTGTCCACCGAGGCGTTCACCAAGATCGCCGATCGGTCGCAGGGCATCGCGTCCGTGACGTACCGGGCGGTGGTGAACCCGCCGCTCGACGGAGGGCTCACCTTCCGGATGAAGGGCGGCGCCTCGAAATACTGGTTCGCGGTGCAGGTCGGCAACCACGGCAACCCACTGCGCTCGGTCGAGGCGAAGGGACCGGGCGGCGGCTTCAGCAAGGCCGCCCGGCAGAGCGACAACCACTGGACAATCGAGGGCGGGATCGGCCCCGGGCCGTACAACATCAGGGTCACCGACGTGTACGGACGCCAGGCGACCGCCACCGGCATCCGCATGGTCACCAAGCAGGTGCAACGCAGCACTGCCGCCCTCGCCAGCGCCTCCCCCACGCCCAGCAACCCGCCCTCGGCCCCGCCGAGTCCCACCATCGCGCCCGCACCGACGCCGACGGAGTCGGCCGCGCCGACGGGGACAGTCGAAGCGCTCGCGGGTGCCGTCGCCCCACTCGACCGCCCCCGCTGCTGACCGAGCCGCAGCGGCACGGTCGTCAGCCTTGCCGTGCGCCGGGAATCCGCCTCAGCGGAACGCGCGCGCGACGATCGTCAGTAGCGCCCTGAGCAGCGCCACTACGCGGAACACCGCGTAGAAGATCCACACGCAGAACATGCCGATGGCGGTGACGATCAGAGCGGGCCCCACGACGTTCGTTTCCTCGACCACCCAGCCGCCCGCGATCATCACGGTGACCACGACGCCGAGCAGCACTACGGCACGTCCCACCCCCTTCGACGCCTGCCACAGGGCTGTCCCGTGAGCACGGTCCGGCAGGGCTCCCGCTGAGGGCGTGACGGGCGAGGCGACGGATGTCGGTGCCTGCGACGCCAGTTCGTCGAGTTGCCGACCCGCGGCGCGGTCCCGCTCCTCGGCAGAGCCACGCAGGACCGCCTCCAGTGCACGCAGGTCGTCCCGATCGCGGAGCAGTCCGGTACGCGGATCAGCGAGGAGCAGCAGGGGAACGGGAGGTTCCTCGTCTGCCGAGCGGGCCAGCACCCACGCATCGCCGAAGCCCTTGAGCTGGCCCGGTTGCAGCACCGTGACGGCCCCGGAAACCAGGCTGATCCGGGGCGACTCCGGACCAGCACCGATGACGAGGTCGGTGCCGTCGATCCTCGCTTCGTCGTCGAGCAGGTCCCGGCAGCTCTCGGTGACGTGTCGAACGACCGTGGTGATGATGCCGACCACCATCAGGGACACGACCAGCACTATGACGCCGAGCAACTCGTTGTGCTGTGTCGCCACGATGGTGAGCGACAGCGACGGGACGAGGACGAGCAGGTACCAGCCGACGAACAGCAGGGCCCTGCGCCGGTCCAGCCACCGCTCGAGCCGGGCACTGTCGGGCTGGTCCGGAAAGGGCCGCAGGGGAACACCGCTGGTCGGCGGGATCGGTGGCCGGAACAGAGGATGGAAGCGCTCACCCGCCAGCAGCGCCAGGTCCCGCGCGAACCGGTCCTCCTTGTAGGCCACCTCACCAAGCTCGAACAGTTCGACGGCCGCCTGGCCGTCCACCGGGCTCTTCTCGGGCAGCGGGACGCCCAGGCTCACTCCGGCCGCAGGCACCAGGAGCAACCGTGGACCCCGCAGCATGCGTTGAACGGTGGTCCCGGGAGCGTCGGCGAGCACGACAGCGGCGACCTCGTCCCACGGCAGGTGGCGTTTGAGCTTCGGAATCCGCACCGACAAGCCGTGCGAGTCGACGTCGACGCGGAACGGCAACACCGCGTCGCGCACCAGCCGGCCACCTGTCGCCAGGCCGAGCGCCACCGCCGCCGCGCCCAGGAACAGGCCGACCCAGGCGATGTCCATCAGCGCGTACGCGATGCCGACAGCTCCGGTGAGCAGCAGTATCCCGAACACCAGGAGTGCGAGACGGTCGAAGTACGGTCGCCGTACCTTCACCAGCCCATCGTCCAGCACGAGGTCAAGCCGCAGACGGGGTGACAGTGCGCCGAATCCGTGGTGTGAATCTGAGTTGTGTCGGAGCAGGTAGGGGCCGAGTATCCCGGTGTGGATGCCGTGGTGCAGTGGGTTCGTACGTCGTGGACGAAGCGTTCGCGCGGCGGTGCCGAGGCGACCCGGCGTAACGCCGTACCGGTGTCGTTCGTCCTGCCGGCACGGGCGGCGCCGCTCACCCACGAGGTGGACATGGCGGAGGCTGATGGGTTCGAGCCCCGCGGGGGCCTGCGACGCGTGTCGTACCGGAGCGAGGTGCGTCTCCGGCTGGTGGACGGTCAGCTCCGGATTGACCTGCTCGCGTCGGCTTGGGGTAGGCCGCGCCGTCACCGCCGGCCACCCGCGGTGCGACTCGCTCACGGCGAATGGCTGCGCTGGCAGATCAACTACCGCTTCACCGGATCCGACGGCGCATGGCTGTACCGCTTGGACACGCTCAACCTGGCACATGGCGCAGTTCCGGCCGACACCTTCCTCGGCGAACCGCCTCGATTCATCGACGAGCGCGCGCTCATCTGGTAGTCGCCGCCCCCGCGCCTCGGCCCTCGAAGCCGCCGTACCATCCGACGGTGATCTCGAAAACCTTCGATGCGCGTGGCGGGCTCACCTACGTTGACCGCCTCGACGTCACCCGAGGCAACCCCCTCAGGGCTGTCCGACGAATGGCCTGGCCGACAGTGAAACTGCACGCCGACGACAGGACGCTGACCTTCACGTCGCGTTCCGGATCGGACACCCTGGAGCAGTTCAACGTGGCCGCGCTGGCGCACCATCCGTTCTACCGACGGATCCCGGTCCCGGCGACGGCCGTCTGCTTCGAGGTCGAGGGACGCGACCAGGTCCTGCTCTTCTGGACTCCCCGCGTGGGTGCGGTCCTGCGCGCACTCGACGAGCTGGGCTGGGACGCCAGACAGCCCGAGCCCTGGACCCCGTACGTCTGATCCGAGGGTCGTGCGGTAGCCCGGCGACCCGTCTTCGTCACCGTGCGCAGCGACGCCTGTCGGACGAGTACGGCGGATGACGAAAGAGAGAAGGGACACCCTCCGAGGCCCGTTGACATGCGTTTCGAGCGAGTGACAGCGTTGTCATCGACTCATTTCCTCCATTTGAGACGAGGAGCGCATCTTGCTCTATCGGAACTCACCCCGCCGCAGCGCGACAGCAGCCGCCGCCGTCGGCATTCTCATCACGGGGCTGGCGCTCGCTCCGTCCGCGCCGGCCCAGGCGAGCCGCCACCGGGCGCAAGACGGAGCCGTACGGTCGGGTGACGCACGCTTCGAGGTGCTGTCCCCGACCCTGATCCGCACCGAGTACCAGAAGGACGGCAGGTTCACCGACGCCGCCACGTTCAACGCCATCGGGCGCGACGATTTCCCCCGCACGCGTTTCACGAAGCACGTCGACAACGGCTGGCTCACCATCGACACCGGCGCGATGACGGTGCGTTACCGGGTCGGCTCGGGCGCGTTCACCGCCGACAACCTCACCGTGCGGCTCAAGACCGGCAAGCAGGTAGTGCAGGGCCAACCCTGGGCCGGCCACACCGCCCCGACCTGCGCGTTCGGCGCGCTCTGCGAGGCCGAATCGCTGCAGTTGAACGGCCCCGGCGTGGCCACCGACCACCAGGGATTCACCGGACGCGGCTTCGCGGCCGGCTTCGCCTCGTCTGGCGACTCGGTCACGTTCGCGCTGGACGCTCCCGAGGGCGGCACGAAGCAGCTCGCCGTCCGCTACGCCAACAGCACCGGCGGCGACGGCCAGAACGTGGACCGCACCCTGACTGTCCAGGTCGACGGCGACGCCGGCCACACGCTGACGCTGCCGCCCACCGCGAACTGGGACACCTGGGGCCTGGCCACCGTGCCGGTCGACCTCACGGCGGGCCGGCACGAGATCAGCGTCGTGCGGGGTTCCAACGACTCCGGCAACGTGAACGTCGACAGCCTCGCGGTGGTCAACCCGGGTGATTCGTTCCCGGCGCCGACCCCGCCCCAGCCGCAGCCCCTGCGGTTCGGCACGTTGGGAGAGGCCGAGACCGGCGCGCTGACCGGCGGCGCGAGGCCCGCGAACGACCACAACGGCGCATCCGGTACGGGATTCCTGGCCGGCCTGGAAAGCACCACGTCCGCCGACACACTCACAGTGACTGATGTTCCGTCCGCCGGTGACTACCAGGTGCAGATCCGCTACGCCAACGGTCAGGCCGCCGCCCAGCCGAGCCAGACGCGCACCATGTCGGTCACGGCGGGAACGGCGGCGCCGGTCACGGCGACCCTTCCGCCGACCAGCGGATGGGACTACTGGAACACCGTCTCCGTCCCGGTCCACCTCAACCGTGGCACCAACACGGTGACGCTGGGGTGCCCCACGGATGCCAGTTGCAACGTCAACGTGGACACGGTCGCCGTCACGAGCAAGGGCTCCCCGCTGCTCGCCCCGCACGCGCCGCTCGGCGGCTACCGCCGGGGCCTGGACGGCGTGACCGGCTCCGCCCTCACCGCTCCGGGCCTGCTCTACCAGGACGGCTGGTACCTGCTCGACGACTCGGCCTCGGCGCTGAGCACCACCAAGCCCCGGCCCGCCGCCGAGCAGGACGGCTACGTCTTCGCGTACGGGCAGGATTTCACCCGCGCTCTGCAGGACCTGTCGACCCTGACCGGGCCCACGAAACTGCTGCCCAAGTGGGCGTACGGGGTGTGGTACTCCGAGTACTACGACCGCACCGCCGCCGAGTTCCAGAACCTGGTGACCCGGGCCAAGGCCGAGGGTGTCCCGCTGGACGTGCTCGTCCTCGACACCGACGTCAAGGCGCCGGACAAGTGGAACGGCTGGAGCATCGACCCCACCCGGATCCCCGACCCGAAGGCGTTCTTCGACTGGGCCAGGAAGCAGGGCCTGCACACCGGCATCAACATCCACCCGAGCATCCTCGGCTCGGACCCGAAGTTCGCAAAGGCGCAGGCCACCGCCAAGGGCAAGCTCCAGCGCGTCGGCTGCAACGGCGGCCCCGACTGCTACGCGTTCGACTTCGGCGACCCGGACCAGCTCACTGCGTACATGCAGCTCCACGACGGGATGATCCCGAAGGGCACCAAGGGCCCGGACCTCTGGTGGCTGGACTGGTGCTGCGACAACACGAAGTCCTCGCTCGCCGGCGTGACCGGTGACGCCTGGATCAACAAGCAGTACGCCGACAAGACCGGCTTCGCCTTCTCCCGGGCGTACGGCTCGTTGCAGGCCGGCGGCTACAGCAGCCCGACCCCGGTGTCGACCGGACCGTGGGCCGACAAGCGCACCACGTTGCACTTCACCGGCGACACCACCTCCGACTGGTCAACGCTGCAGATGGAGGTCGGCTACACGCCGGGCGAGTCGGCAGCGACCGGGCTGGCCGCCGTCAGCCACGACATCGGCGGGCACACCGGCGGCCTCCAGGAGCCGGGCAGCGAACCGGGCAGCACCAAGCTGCCCGACGACCTCTACGCCCGGTGGGTGCAGTTCGGCACGTTCCAGCCGATCGACCGGCTGCACTCCAACCACAGCGACCGGCTGCCCTGGCAGTACGGCCCGGCGGCGAACGCGTCGGCCAAGAAGTTCCTGAACCTGCGGGAGAAGCTGCTGCCGTACACCTACGCCGCAGCCAAGGAGGCCACCCGGACCGGTACGCCCATCGTCCGCTCGATGTACCTGGCGTACCCGAATGAGCAGGCCGCCTACGCCACCGCCGGTTCCCAGTACCTCTACGGACCGGACTACCTGGTGGCACCGGTGACGACGCCCGGCACCACCGCCACGACGTCGGTGTGGTTCCCGCCGGGCAACAGCTGGACCGACATCTTCACCGGGAAGACGTACCGGGGCGGCACCACGCAGAACATCACCACCACGCTCGACACCATGCCGGTGTTCAAGAAGCACTAGAGCCTGTTCGCAGGGATCCGGACACCGGCCGGGTGGGGCAACCCACCCGGCCGGTTCGTCTGTTGGCTGGGCTCAGCGTCGGTGGGGCCGGCGGGCCAGCGACAACCAACCGAGGAACCGGGCGTGCATCGCGGACGGGTCCGGGCGCAGCCCCAGGCCGTACACGTCGTCGATAGCCTCCTGCATCGACGCGGCCAGGTAGAACGCCAGCGCGATCGAATGACCGTAGAACTCGGTCACGAGAGCGAGCTGCGCCGGCGCACACGGCCAGGGCGCGGCGCAGTTGCGGCACAGCCAGGCTGGACGCATCGGCAGGTGCGGGGTCATCCGACCCGCACCGGACGTCGCGGACGCTTGGTTGGCCTGGTCGGTTTGGCGGGCAGGGCTTGCAGCCGCACGCCCGCGCGCATCACGAACAACTCGCGCCGCGCCACAGCGTCGCCGGCCGCGTTCAGCTGGTAGCCCTCAATCCAGACCCACCCGGCGTACGTGTGCCGCTCGGGCAGCTCGCGAATGACGCGTACGAAGATCGGGCGCAGGAACTGCACGCTCGCCGCGGTGGTCAGGAGGACCACGTCACCGGCCCCCATCTTCTCGGGTTTGTCGTCGGGCACGGTCTCCCCCTTGGTGCCGTTGGGAAGGGGCCACTCCCGTGAGTGCTCGCCCGTCGGGAGCGGCCCCGCTACGAACGCGACCGCCGGATCTCGTGGGCCTGCCAGCCGCGCCGCCTGGTGACACTCTGCTGTGGAGACCACTACGCTCGGAAGGCGTTCCAGGTGTCCGGGCCGGAGCTGGCAGAACAGGCTCCAGGCGTGTGGCATCTCGGGTAGTGGATCTCCGATTTGAGGAGAGATGTATGGCTGACGTGCCAAGCCCTCTCGCGGACTTCATCGTGAGCGAGATCCGCCGTGCTCGCGGAGCGTCAGGGATGACGCAAGAGTCGTTCGGCCGCGCTGCGGGCTTCAGCGCCTCACACGTCAGCGCCGTGGAAAGCGGCACCCGCGCCTTGACGATGGACTTCATCCGGGGAGCGGACCGCGCCTTCAGTAACGACGGGTTGTTCGGTCGCCTAGTGGTGAAACTCGGCGCACCGTCGTGGTTCCTGCCGTGGCTGGACGCCGAGCGTGGCGCACGACAGCTCCGTCTCTTCGAGCCACTACTGATCCCGGGCCTACTCCAGACCGAGAACTACGCCCGCGTCGTGATGCGCCTGAACGACCTCATGTCCGCCACCGAGGTAGACCAGCAGGTAAGCGCCCGGATGAGCCGACACAAGATCCTGACCGGCGACAGCCCGCCGCAGGTGGTGGCCGTGCTGGATGAGTCCACGCTCCACCGCGCGGGCGACGAATACGCCGGCATCATGGTCGAGCAGGTCGCCCACCTCATCACGGTCGCCGAGCTGCCCCACGTTCACGTGCATGTGATCCCGGCTGGTGCTGGCCTGCACATCGGGTTGTCCGGGCCGTTCGCGCTGGCGCGGGCTGGTGACGGGACCTGGGTCGGGCACCTCGAAAATCAGCTAGGCGGGATCGTGGTCGACAACGAAGATGGGCTACATACTCTTCAGACGAGGTGGGAGAACGTGAGGAACGAGGCACTCCCGCGCCGACAGTCCAACGAGCTGATGAAGGAAGTGCACAGCCATCATGGACCTCACTAACGCCACCTGGCGCAAGTCCCGGCGCAGCGGATCGTCCGGGGGCAACTGCGTCGAGGTCGCCGACAACCTGCCCGGCGTCATCGGTGTCCGGGACAGCAAGGACCCTGCCGGTCCGGCCCTGACCTTTGCTCCGACTGCGTGGCGGGCGTTCGTCGCGCAGCTCACCGAACGGCCGTAGCCAAAGCCAGACGCGCGAAGGCTTTGCCCCGGACCAAAGCGCCGCAATCGACCACGTCCCAGATCACCGCGCTACCGCGCCGGCAGTCCATCGACCTCCTAAAGGAAGTTGAGAGCCATCATGGACCTCAGTAACGCCCGGTGGCGCAAGTCCACGCGCAGCGGCGCGAGCGGCGGGAACTGCGTCGAGGTAGCAAGCAACTTGCCCGGTGTTGTGGCCGTTCGCGACTCGAAGGACGTCACTAGAGCGGCACTGACCTTCGCCCCCGTTACCTGGGCCGCGTGCGTCACCCAGATCGCCGAGCAGCCGTAACCGACGCGAGGCAAGCCATCGCGCTGGGACGTCGTACATCGAGAGGCTCGTGTCCAGCGTCGTGCTCGTGGTTCCGGTAGGCCACGCCGCCTGCCATCGACCCGGCAAGCCGAGCAGACCATCGTCCGCGTTGCCACAGTCCGACCCTCCGTCAAGGTCCGCTGCCATAGCCGGGCCGGGCGGCCGGCCACGGGGGCGGGCTGGTTTCTTGGGCGGCCGGCATCTGCCGAAAGTGGCGTTCTTCCTGCTCGTCGGGCGTCTGTGCCTGATGGTTGAGTTGAAACGACCGACCTCGGATCCCGGGCAGCGAGGCTCCTGCTACCACTCGGCGGTCCTCAAGCCTGCGCCCCAGGGGTCACACCCCCGGTCACTTCGTCGCTGTCCTCTACCGCTGGTCGCGGCGGAAAGATGCGCTCGATGGCGTCCTCGACACGAACAAAGTTCCCGCGAAACCGGATTGTTCTGGTTATCCAAGGGAGGCGGTCGGGGTTCAAACCGATACGCAACAGAAGGCACAGGCGGGTCACATGGAATAGGCTCTCAGCGAGATGAAGTAGATCGCCACCGTCGTACATTGGTCGGTCCTCGTCGAGGTGAGTCAGGTCGTTTCGAATTCTCTTTATCGCCTGAATCCATGCCTCAACGTTGTTGCCCACGAGGGAATGGACCGAATCCCCAAGTTCCCCCGTCAGTTCGGTGAGTCGCTGAACGAGGCTGGGAGCGTTGGCGTGTCCCATTAGATCGTTGAACCACTTGTGGTGCTCTTCTGGGACATGTTCCCTGAGTTGTCGCCGCAAACGTCTGAATGCAGATTCGGGAAGGTATCGGCCGCCTACGGTTGCTCGATGAAGACCCTCGGCCGCTGATGCAATGTTAAGGAAGCGGTTCTCGCTGTAGATTCCGTGATGCCTCATCGTGAGCAGGGCGCCGATGATGGGCGTGATGCTAGGCGACTGGTTTAGCCAGGTTGCTACGCCTGCTATACCGATGTCATCGAACGGAACGGGCACCTCGGGTGCTGAGAGCACTCGCGCGTTGCCGGGTAGACTGCGGTCACCGAGGCGCGCCTTTAGTTCTATGGCTTGCTGGGAGTCGGGAAACGGGTCGCCGGAGAGCGCCTTCATCGGCAGGTCTGCTCGGTAGAGGTAGACACTCTCAAAGAGCCCCGGACGATCGGTGCAGAGCGACATCAGGTTGCATATGTGGCCGGTGTCTTCGACGATCTCGCCTACCGGCGTCTTCTCGTCGTAAGTCAATTCGAATTGCGGCCACTGCTCGATAGTCAGGCTCTTGTGGTCGACGTCTTGCCGGGACCAGCGGAAGTCGAGCGCAACGGCGCCTCGCTCGAAGCGCGCTGCTTTACTGGGCGGCCTGTCGAGTCGCACTACCAGTTCTCGCCTCTCGACGCCGCCGACGGCCAGATCGACGTCGTCTGAGATTGCATCCTTACCGACCCATGCCGCAGCGTCATTGAATCGAACGCTAACTGAGTCGAAGACTGTGTCTTCCTCACGCTCGAAGTGTGCGCCGATGAGGATCATGTGCGCGTGGTACTTCGTTGGCGAAAGCCACAGGCAATCGAGGAGCGTTACCGGCCGCATGCAGTTCGGCTCATGGATGTATCCGACGACATGATTCCGCTTGCCGCCCTCTTTCTCGGTCGTCTCGCCGTTGTCTGCCATCTCGGCGAGTGCGTCCGAGAGGTGAAGAGTACCGCCGTCTTTTGTGTTGAACACGAGGCGGCCATATCGTGCAATCCGTTCATGCCCAGGGAGCCAGAACGAGCCCATCACATCAAGCGGTTGCATTGTTACCCCCGCTCGGCTGAGTCGGGGACCGGAACGATGCTCGCTCGCTGGAGGTATCTATCGAATTCGCCGTGTCCGGCAAGTCCGTCGACAAGGCGAGCGAAGGCGATCTCAGATTCGGTCGCGCTATAGGCAAACAGCTCCATGCCGAAAGGTCCGCCGCTCGGAGCTACTTCATTCCGTGGCGTCGGAAGGATGGCTCGTGCGCCATCGACGTGCAGAAGGCATGCTCGGTGAACAGGGCTTCCGTTGTAAAGAATGTCGCCATATGCCTGATAAACCTTCGGGTCGGGAAAGGTCCATTCGAAGGTTAGGGGCTCAGCATTCAGCGATGTCGGCATTCCGTAAGCGATCGAAACTCTCACGTCCGGCACAAACACCCAGCGTTGGTAGTGCCCGGAAACCTCCAGCCAGTGCCGGTCCCCCTCCTGTACCTCGCCGAGAACTTCGGGAGCGATTGGGCCGGGCATGGAACGCCAGTCACCCTGGGACGAGGAGAGGACGATCTTGAGAAGGTCGTTGAGGTTCACCGCTCGACTTTAGGGGAGCGGGGGAGTCTTTCGTGTCAGCCGTGTTGGTAGCTGACGGCGCCGATAGGTCATGGTCACTGGTTGCGTTTGCGGGGATCATTCCAGCCCAGGAAGCGGGCGAAGATCTCGCCGGGCGTCGGCATGTCGTTCGGGCGAAGCTGGTAGAGGTCGGCCACGGCATCGAAGAGTTGGCCGGCAAGGTAGACAGACAGTCCCACTCGGTCGCCTTCGTACTCCGCAAACAGATTCGTCCTGACACTCTCGCAGGGCCATTCGCGACCAACCTCAGCGGCGGCGGTTAGGGCGCCTCACCCCCCGCACGTCACCCCGCGCTACTACCGATTTCCTCTGTTCTGGATCAAGGCACCGCGCTCCGCGCGATGCGGGGCGGCAAGCCCGGCGGGAGGCAAGCTGCTCCGGCCGCCTACGGCGCCGGGGCGGTGAGCCACCGACAGCCGCCGGGACACCGCCCCCGCGCGGTAAGAGGAACCAGCCTCAGCGAGGCCATGACGGAAGCCGGCAGGCCGATCTGGTCGAGTGGTCGGGGCTTCCGTCTGCCGCGCCAGTCCAACCCTGGGACTGGCTTGCCACCGAGTCACCGGGTTGCGGCACCAGCTCCACCGCCAGGACGCGCCCGGCCCTCCCCAACAGCCGCCGACCCTCTCCGGAACCATCAAGCGCCGGCCCCTCATACGGCTCACAGCGGCACAGCCAGCCCGGCCCGAGAAGGGGTCAACTGAGCCAGCGCTCAGGGCGTGTCCAGGGCGTCAGGGAGTCTCGAGGGCGTCAAACGTCGGCCAAAGTTGACCATCAACGACCATCGACACCCGGACATAGAACCAGCTCAGGGCCTCGATCACGGATCTGAGCTGGTAGGCGACGGACGAGTCGACCTGTACGCCGGATTCTGTGCGCGGCGCGTACCCCAAGGGGTTTGCGCCGGCGGCGGCCATCCATCTCGGCCTACCGTTGCCGGCAGGCTCCAGCGGCCTACCCGCAGACATCGGGCGGGCAGCCCTCAAGCGTCTGCGCCGGGTCGTCATCTTGCGGTGACGGCCCTTGCTTGGCCTTGCTCCGGGTGGGGTTTACCGAGCCACCCCGGTCACCCGGGGTGCTGGTGGGCTCTTACCCCACCGTTTCACCCTTACCGTCCCCGTTGGGGTCGGCGGTCTGTTTTCTGTGGCACTTTCCCGCGGGTCGCCCCGGGTTGCCGTTAACAACCACCCTGCCCTGTGGAGTCCGGACGTTCCTCGGCGGCGGGCCGAAGCCCGCCGACGCGGCCGCCCGGTCGACTCGTCCGTCGCGCCCTCATCCTAACGACGAGCGTGCTGCGGGTATTGCCGCCCTGCCTGAGCAAGATCGCGCAGCTCACGGACGATCCGGCGAATGCTTGCCGTAGGGCGACGGCTAGCCTCGTGGGGCTATGGATCTCTCCCACGCCGCGCTGCTGCTCGCCGCCGGTCTCGCCGCTGGCACTGTCAACGCGGTGGCCGGTGGCGGTTCGTTGATCACCTTCCCGGCGATGATCGCGATCGGGTTGCCTCCGGTGCCGGCGAACGTCAGCAACTCCGTCGCTGTCTTCCCCGGGTACCTGGCCAGCGTGGCGGGCAGCCGGCAGGACCTGCCGCGCCCCCGCGCGTTGGCCACGCTCGTGCCTACCACCATCGTGGGCACGATTCTCGGGGCGTTGCTGCTGCTGGCCACTCCGGCCCGCGCGTTCGAGCTGGTCGTACCCTTCCTTGTTCTCGGCGCGACAGCGGTCCTGGCCTTCCAGGACCCGCTGCGCCGCCTGGTCGGTCACCCCCGGGACCTGTCGCCGCGTCGGCGGACTGTCGCGGTGCAGACGATGGTCGCGCTCGGTGCGGTGTACGGCGGCTACTTCGGTGCGGCGCTCGGGGTGATGCTGGTGGCCGGGCTGGCCCTGGTGCTGGACGCGACACTGGCCCGGGTGAGCGCGATCAAGAACCTGCTCTCCGCGGTGGTGGGGTTGACGACGCTCGTGGTGTTCGCCCTGTTCGGCCCCTTGAACTGGGCGGCCGTCGCGGTGGTCGCGCCGGCCACCCTCATTGGGGGGTACGCGGGCGCCAGGCTCGTCCGCCGGCTGCCGGCGGTGGTGCTCAAGACGGTGATCGTGGTGTTCGGTACGACGATCGGCCTCTACCTGCTCTGGCGCGCCCTGAACTAAACCGCCCGCCCGCACCCCGACCGGCCCCCGGCGCCCGGCCCCCGCTCAAGATCCACGCAACTTCAGGGATAGTGCTGGCTCAATTGGCGCCGAGGCAGCAGTTTCCCCGAAACTGCGCGGATCTTGGCCGGCACGGCGCGGCGCGGAGCGGCAGAGCGCAAAAGAAACGCGGTCAGTACGCCTCGCCTACCGGCTCCTCGGCGGTGTTCTCGGCACTCGCGGCGGCGCGGTTCCAGCGGGACCAGAGGACCCGCTCGCCGTAGCCGGCGGCCATCAGGTGCGCGAAGGCCAGGTAGACGAGCACGCCGACGGCGAGCACCCCGAAGCCGACCCAGAACGGCAGCGCCAGCGACTGCTCGGCGAGCTTGCCGGAGATGATCGGTGCCGGCGCGGCGGCACCCCAGCGGACCAGGTTGAACGCGCCGGTGGCGACGCGCCGGTCGCTGGAGCCGAGGCCGAGCGCCAGGTCGGTGAGGTTGGCGTTGGCCAGCCCCATGCAGAGTCCGGCGAGTACCAGCACCACGAGCGCCTCGGCGGTGCTGGTGGAGGTGGCGAAGAGGACCATGCAGACCAGCAGCCCGGCGATGGCCACGCCGACGGTCTGTACCGCGCCGATTCGGTGGGCCAGCCGGTGACCGATGACCATGATGCCGGCGGCCAGGCCGAGCCCCCAGCCGGTGAACGCGAGCCCCAGCGGGATGACGTCCAGGCCGAGAAAGAGCGGCGTGTAGCCGAGCACCACGAAGAACACGAAGTTGTACGCGGCGGTGACCACGCAGAGGGCGATGAACGCCGGCCGGCGGTAGGTGGCGAAGATCTGGCCGACGCGTACCGGGGCCTGACGGTTGGTGGGCTCGCGGAGTTTGCGGGACGCCACGCCGAGGGCGAGGACCATGAAGACGCCGCAGACGAAGAACGGCAGCCGCCAGCTGACCTCGCCGAGCAGGCCACCGATCAGCGGTCCGACGGCGAAGCCCAGGCCCAGGGCGGTCTCGAAGAGGCCCACCACCCATTCCCGGTCGACGGCCAGGTTGACAAGCACCACCATGGCGGTGGCGAAGAACATCGCGTTGCCCAGCCCCCAGACGCCGCGCAGTACTGACAGCTGCACGATGTTGTCGCTGAACGAGGCGAGGATCGCGGCGAGGCCGACCACCGAGACGCCGGTGATGAGCACCGGCTTGAAGCCGAACCGGCCGCTGGCCAGCGTCGCCGGGATCATCCCAAGGGCCATGACCGCGATGTACGCGGTGAAGAGCAGCTCGACCTGCCAGGCGGTGACCCCGATCGCCTCGCCGATGGCGGGCAGGATCGGGTCGACGACGGCGATGCCGGCGATGGCGAGGAAGGCCACCAGCGTGGTGGCGTAGATGGCACTGCGGTTCGGTTCGGAACGCCGATCCACTCCGACTCCTCAGATAGCTGTATCATGCAGGTACTTATTCTGTATCATACAGCTATGAGCGACGACCATGACGAGAGCACCCTCGGCCGGATCGAGACCGAGGTGGCCCTGCTGATGCGCTTCGGTGAGGCCACCCGGCGGGCCACCGGCACCGCCGAGCACCGGGTGCTGGACCGCGCGGCGTACGTCATCCTGCGCCACCTGGCCGACGCCGGCCCGCAGAACGTCTCGGCTCTCGCCGCCCGGCTCAACCTGGACGGCTCGACAGTCACCCGGCAGGTGTCCGCACTTCAGCGCGACGGCCTGATCATCCGTGCCCCGGACCCGTCCGACGGCCGCGGCACTGTCATCTCCCCCACCCCGGCCGGCCTGCAACGGATGGCCGCCGTCCAGGCCGCCCGCACCCGGCTCTACGGCGACATGCTGGCCGACTGGACCCCCGAGGACCGCTCCACGCTGGCTGCCCTACTGGGCCGCCTCAACCAGGCCCTGATCAACCGCAACCGCCCTCGCTAACCCCGCCCACTCCCACTCCCACTCCACACCGCACCCCCGCCCACCCCACCCCACCCCACCCCACGCCTCGCCCCGCCCAGCCCAGCCCAGCCGCCCTGCCCAGCCCAGCCCAGCCCAGCCCCGTCGATCTTGCACTTATGGTGGGGGATAAACGGCCTGAATCACCACCTACCGGGCACCATAACTGCAAGATCGACGCGGGAGACGCGGAAGACGCGGGGCGCGAGGACACGGGCGCGGGAGACACGGGGCACGAGAACACGCGCACGGGACAGGTACGCCCGGGCACCGACACGCGTCGGCGCCCGGGCGTTCGTGTCTGAGGTCAGGCGACCGGTTCGCGGGCCGAGTCGGCGTCGCGGTCGGGGCCCGGGGTGATGCGGGGGTCGCCCTCGTCGGCGAAGTAGTCGTCCGGCTCGGTGCCGTCGACTCCTTCCTCGACCTTGGCGGCCCGCAGCGCGAGCGTCACCAGTGCCGCCACGGCCAGGTTGACCGCCACCGCCACGATGCCGACGTAGATCGTCCGAGTGGTGTCGAACCCGAACTCCGACAGCGGGAACGCCGAGCCGCCGAAGTGCTTCCGGGTCGGGCTGGCCACCTGGTAGAGCATCCACATGCCCAACCCCATGCCGGCCACCCAGCCGACGATCAGGCCGGTGCGGTGGAACCAGCGGGTGTAGAGACCCAGCGCCACCGCCGGCAGCGTCTGCAGGATGATCACGCCACCGATCAACTGGAGGTCGATGGAGAACTGCGGGTCGAGGAAGACGATGCAGGCCACCGCACCGACCTTCACCACCAGTGAGGTGATCTTCGAGACGTTCGCCTCCTGGGCCGGGGAGGCGTCCCGCTTCAGGTACTCCTTGTAGATGTTGCGGGTGAACAGGTTCGCCGCCGCGATCGACATGATCGCCGCGGGCACCAGCGCGCCGATGCCGATCGCCGCGTACGCAACGCCGGCGAACCAGTCCGGGAACTGCTGGTCGAACAGCACCGGCACGACGGTGTTGTTGTCGACAGTGCCTTCCTTGGCGCCGGGCAGTGGCTTCACCCCGGACGCGATGGCCATGTAGCCGAGCAGCGCGATCAATCCGAGGATCAGGCTGTACGCGGGCAGCGCCGACATGTTCCGCTTGATCACGTCGCGGTTCCTGCTGGCCAGCACGCCGGTGATGCTGTGCGGGTAGAGGAAGAGCGCCAACGCCGAGCCGAACGCCAGGGTGACGTACTGGAGCTGATTGTTGGCGTTGAGCAGGATCCCGTCGTTCGGGTTCTGCGCCGTGGCCTGGAACTTCGCCTCGGCGGCGTCGAAGATGCTGCCCCAGCCGCCCAGCTTCTGCGGTAGCCAGATCACCGCGACCAGGATCACCACGTAGATCAGGGCGTCCTTGACGAACGCGATCAGCGCGGGCGCGCGCAGCCCCGACTGGTACGTGTACGCCGCCAGGATCGCAAACGCGATGATGATCGGCAGGTGCCGGGCCAGCGCGCTATCGCCTGTCACCCCCATCGTCTTGAGCACCGCCTCGATGCCGACGAGCTGCAATGCGATGTACGGCATGGTGGCGACGATGCCGGTGATCGCGACGAGCAGCGCCAGCACCGGCGAGTCGAACCGGCTGCGGACGAAGTCCGCCGGGGTGACGAAGCCGTGCCGGTGCGAGACCGACCAGAGCCGACAGAGCACCAGGAACACCAACGGGTAGATCACGATGGTGTACGGCACCGCGAAGAAGCCCATCGCGCCCGCGCCGAACACCAGCGCCGGCACCGCCACGAAGGTGTACGCGGTGTAGAGGTCGCCGCCGACCAGGAACCAGGTGATCCAGCCGCCGAAGCTGCGCCCGCCCAGCCCCCACTCGTCCAGGTGCGCCATGTCCTTCGGTGCCCGCCACCGGGCGGCCACGAAGCCCATCACGCTGACCAGGAGGAACAGCAGGGAGAAGACGATGATCTCGGTGAGATGGTCGCGCCACATCAGCGGCCTCCCCGCTTCTTCGTCATCTGGTAGACCAACGTGGTGGTACCGACGCCGAGCAGGATGAAGGCCAGCTGCAGCCAGTAGAAGCGCGGGAAACCGAAGACCCGGGGCGAGTCGCCATTGAAGAACGCCGGGATCAGCGGCACCACGATGGGGATGAAGAGCAACCAGTTCCAGGGGCTGTGGTCCTTAGCCCTGGTCGGCGCCGTGGGCGGCGCCTCCGGTTCGGGTGCAGCCATCTGACACACCTCCGGGGAGTCGTGGCTCTCGATGTAACGGCCGGAGGCTACGACTCTGTGACGGCGGTCACCTGACCCGTTCGGAAGGTGCTGCGCCGAACGGCCGGTCGGCTGCGCCGAACGGCGCGGCCGACCGGCCCTACCAACGAAGGGTGCGGCGGCTCAGTCGAGGCTGGCGAGGTGGGCGGTGTCGTTGACAGTGCGCACTGCCACGCCGCCGTCGGGCCACATGTCGAGCACCGAGATGCCGGCCGCGTCCAGGAAGAGCCGGTGCAGGAAACCGTCGCCGGCCGCGAGGGCGTCGCGCAGCATCAGCTTGATCGGCGAGACGTGCGAGACGACCACCACTGTCTCACCGGGGTACGCGGTGAGCAGCCCGCTGATGACGCGGTGCGCGCGTTCGGCGACCTGGGTGAACGACTCCCCGCCCGGCGGCGCGATCCGGGGTGAGGCGAGCCAGGCGTCCATCTCCCCCGGCCACTGCTGGCGTACCTCGGCGAAGGTGCGCCCCTCCCACTGGCCGAAGTCGCACTCGATCAGGTCGTCCTCGGTGCGGACCGGCACGTCGCCGCCGAGCGCCTCGGCGATCGACGCCGCGGTGGCCGTACACCGGGACAACGGTGAGCTGAGCACGGCCGCGACGGACGGGGCCAGCTCGGCGACCCGGGTGCCGGTGGCGCGGGCCTGGGCCCGGCCACGCTCGGAGAGCGGAACGTCGCCGCGCCCGGAGTAGCGCCGCTGCTCGGTGTACGCGGTCTCGCCGTGCCGGACCAGGATCAGCCGGGTGGCGGTGAAGGTCGGCCGTGGCTCCCAGGAGGCCGGCGCGGTCGCCGGGTCGCTGCCGATGATCGGGGTCGAGGGCTGGCCGGCGGACGGCGTCGTCGCGGGACGGGCGGGGGCCGCAGTCGCCGACGGACGACCCGCGGCGGCGTCCATCGCGGCGTTGGCGAGGGCGTCGGCGTGCCGGTTCTGCTCGCGTGGAATCCAGCTGAACCGGACCGCTGTGAACCGGCCCACCAGCGCGGCGGCCTGGGCGGCGAGAGGGCGCAGGCCGGGGTGCTTTATCTGCCACCGGCCGCACATCTGCTCGACCACCAGCTTGGAGTCCATCCGGACGTCCACCTCGGCGGCGCCCAGCTCGGCGGCGGCGGTCAGCCCGGCGATCAGGCCCTGGTACTCGGCGACGTTGTTGGTGGCGGTGCCGAGCGACTCGGAGCGCTCGGCGAGCACCTCGCCGGTCTCCGGGTCGCGGACCACCGCGCCGTAGCCGGCGGGGCCGGGGTTGCCCCGGGACCCACCGTCGGCCTCCATGGAGACCACGCGCGGCGCCACGACCTACAGGCCCGACTCGTTGGTGCGGACCATGATCCGTCGGCAGTCCTCACAGCGGACCACGTCGTCGGGGGCGGCCTTGCGGATCCGGGCCAGGTCGGCGCCGGACAGGTCCAGGCGGCACCCGCCGCAGCGGCCGCCGGTGAGCAGCGCGGCACCCAACCCGGTGTCCTCGCGGATCTTGTCGTAGAGGTTGACCAGCTCGCTGGGGAGGTCGGCGGCGAGCGGCTGACGGGCGCCCCGCTTGAACTCCTCCTCCTTGGCGATCTCGGCCAGCGCCTCGTCGCGGCGCTGCTCGGTAGCGGCCCGCTTGTCCCGGGTCTCGGCCAGCCGCTGCTCCACGCCGTCCAGTACGCCCTGCGCGGTCTCCCGCTGCTCCATCAGCTCCAGCTCGGCGTCCTCAAGGTCGCCCTGGCGGCGCTTGAGCGAGACCAGCTCGTGCTGGAGCGCCTCCAGCTCGCGGGCCGGGCCGGTGCCGGCGGCCAGCCGGTTCTCGTCCTTCTCCTTGCGGGCCCGGACCTGCTCGACGTCCTTCTCCAACCGGGCGATGTCCCGGTCCAGGTCGTCCACCGCCACCTGGGCGCGGACCCGCTCGTCCTCCATCGACGACAGCTCCCGGGCCAGCGACTCCAGTTCGGCCCGCTCGGCAAGCGTCCGCCTGCGGTGGGCGAGCTGGGCGAGGTTGGTGTCGATCGCCTGGAGGTCGAGCAGGCGGCGCTGCACCTTGGGGTCAGCCTTCACGGTCGGGCTCCTTGTCGTCCACAGCGGGTGCGGCGGCGTGCACGGTCCACGGGTCGGTGTCCAGGTCGGACACCAGCGTCTCGACGTCCAGCGCCTCCCGGAGGAAGGCGGCCAGGTCGTCCAGCCACGGTCGTTCGGTCGCCCAGTGGGCGGCGTCGATCAGGGCGGGACCATCGGCGGCGAGGTGCTCGCCGGCCGGGTGGTGCCGCAGGTCGGCGGTGAGGAACGCGTCCACCCCGGCGGCGGTAGCGGCGCCGAGGAAGCTGTCCCCCGACCCGCCGCTGACGGCGAGGGTACGAACCATACGCCCGGGATCCCCCGCCGCGCGAACTCCCCAGGACGTGACGGGGAGCACCGCTGCCGCGTGCCGGGTCAGCTCGGCGAGGGTCATCGGCTGGGGCAGTTCGCCGATCCGGCCGAAACCCCTGTCGTCGCCGTGGGCGGGCGAGCCGGGCGCGGGTCGTTGAAGTGGGCGCAGACCGGTGAGCCCGAAGCGGGCGGCGAGGGCGTCGGAGACACCCGGCGAGGCCACGTCGGCGTTGGTGTGCGCCGCGTAGAGCGCCACCCCGGCCCGGATCAACTGGTGGATGATCCGCCCCTTGAAGGTCGTCGCGGCGACCGACGACACCCCGCGCAGCAGCAGCGGGTGATGCGCCACGATCATGTCCGCGTCGGCGGCGAGGGCTTCGTCGACAGTTTCGGGCACCACGTCGACCACGCAGAGCACCCGGCGGACCGGGGTGGCCGGTTCACCGAGCACCAGGCCCACCCGGTCCCACTCCTCCGCCCAGACCGGCGGAAAGCGCCGTTCCAGCGCGGCCACCACGTCGCTGACTGTGGGGGCGGATCCGCTTGTGCTCACGGCGGGCCAGCTTACCGGCGTCGGGGCCGCCGGGCGGTGACACCCGGCCCGGCCGCGTCGGGTGGAAGATCTGCCGGACGCGCTAGGCGGCACTCCAGGAGACGGTCTGCAATGCCGCCAGCGGCATCGCCCAGGGGAAGGCGTGCAGGTGCTGTTCCCCCGTCCCCGGCGGATGCAGAGCGATCACATCGTCGCCGAAGAGCACAGTGACGCCCCACTCGGCCAGCCGGGCCACCCCGGCCCGAAACGCCGGGTGGCAGGCCATCGCCGCGTTTGTGTACGGCACCGCCACGATGGGGACGCCCTTTCCCTGGGCTTCGACCAACAGCCCGAGCGCCAGGGTGTCGGTGATCCCGGCGGCCCACTTGTTGACGGTGTTGACGGTGGCCGGGCAGACGATCATGGCGTCGGCGGGCGGCAGCACGTCCGGGTCACCGGGGTTCTTGTAGTGCGTCCGGACCGGGTGGCCGGTCTGCCGAATCAGGGCCGACTGGTCGACGAACTTCGCGCCGTCCGGCGTGCTGACCACGCAGACGTCCCAACCGTCCTGTTGGGCGAGGTCGACCAGACGACCGACGTGCCGGGCCAGCGGCGAACCGCAGGCGATGACGTAGAGCACCTCGCGGTGCCCGCTGCTGTGCGCTGCACCGGCCATCAGACCGGCTCCGCGCTCATACCCCTACTCCCATGTGCTCAGCCAACTCCGCTACCGGAGAAGGCGGCGCACCACGTGTGCGACGGAGGATGTCGGACATCACCTCGTGCGCGATCGGCCGGCAGCGGATCTCCGACGGGGCGAGCCGGTCACCGAGCAGCAGCATCTCGCCGGCGTTCGCCACGTCACCTATCTGGGCGTACCCGCGGGCGATGTCGAGCAGGTGGTGGGCGCGGCGCTCGGGCAGCAGCGCGTTGAAGGCGGGCTCCGCGATGCGCAGCTGGTGCACCTCCACGGCCCGCCCCCCGTCGCCCAGCTCCACCGCGGCGGCGGCCCGGTGCAGCTCGACGTTTGTCGGGCCGAACGACGTCCAGTAGTGGTTGTGGTCGCCGCCGAGCAGGGTCGCGGCCTCCTGCGCGCAGTTGATCAGGTCGTCGACGCTGGCCGAGTCACCGATGCGGGACGCGGCCATCGCGCCCTGGAGCAGCAGCATCCCGTAGACGGACAGGCGGGCCGGTGAGACCTCGTTGCTGCCACCCGGCGCCAGCCGGTTGGCGATCTGGACGTTCAGCTCCAGCGCGGGGCGGGCCCGGCCCATCGCTACCAGGGCGTTGCACACCCGGGTGGTGGCGATCCCGGCGAGCAGCGGATCGTCGGCCCGCTGGGCCACCGCCATCGACCGGTCGGCGGCCAGCCAGGCGAGCTCGCACTCGCCGAGCTTGCGCAGCACCGAGGAGGCGATCTGGTAGACCTGGCCGAGCAGGTGGGCCGCCTCGGCGGCCTGCTCACCACCGTAGGCGGCGTCGGCCGCCTGGGCGTCGCGCAGCAGCTTCGGCAGCGCCCGGGTGAGCATCCCGTAGCGGCCGTACTGGTAGGTGAGCCAGGCGTGGTTGACGGCCTTGCGCATGTCGTCCATCGGGGGCGGGTACGGCGCCGCGTCGAAGTACGCGCTCATCGAGTCGTAGCGCTCCAGCGCCGCCCGGATCTCCTGCACCTCCACCTGGTCGATGCAGTTGAGGGCATCGGCGCGCCGCTCCGGGTCCTTGCCCATCAGCAGCTGCACGTCCATCTGAAGGATGTCGGCGATCTCGTAGAGGACGGAGAACTTGTCCAACCGTCGGACGCCGCGTTCGACCTTGTCCACCCAGCTCTTGGACTTGCCCAGCCGGTCCGCGAAGACCTGCTGCGACATCTTGCGTCGCCCCCGCCAGTAGGCCACTCGCCGTCCTATGGGTAGCTCGTCCATCTCCCCATCCTCCCCTGCCACCGACGACCAATCGAGTCGGGGCGATGTCCGCGGGTGCGGCGACTGCCGTTCATTTTCAGGTTTTCGCTGGTCGCACAGGATGTACGTCAGCCGTACAGGTAGTCCTCGTACTTTTCGTGCAAGTTGCACGAGCCGTTCGTCAACCTCAACGATCGTGGGTTACGGCAGTGACGGTGCTCGACATGCGACCTGGCGAACGCCGGGCCCGACGAGAGGAGTTGGCACACATGTGGGGGAATGTCGTACCGCGCGTTGCCGAACTGTCGCCGCTGGAACGGGTCCGGCTGCGCCGGGTCGCCATCCGGTACGCGGTACACGGCTGGGAAGTCACCCCTGGTGCCTGTCTGGCCCGCAGCCGCTTCGTCTGCGGGCGGGCCGGCTGTCCCACAGTGGGCTGCCACCCCGCCCTGGAGAACTGGGAACTGGCCGCCAGCGCCGACCCGGCCCGGGTGGCGACCTGGTGGCGGAGCCGACCACACGGGGTGCTGCTGCCCACCGGCCGGGCCTTCGACGTGCTGGAGGTGCCCGCCCACCTCGGCCGACACGTGCTCGACGCGGTCCAGATCCACCCGGCCGGCACCGGCGTACGCGGACCGGTGCTGGTCACGCCCACCGGGCGGTGGATGTTCCTGGTCCGCCCCGGCGACCCGCTCCGACCGGAGTTGGAGCACTGCTTCCACGTGGTCCGGCACGGGCCGGGCTCGTGGATCCCCGCGCCGCCCACCCGACTGCCGGAGGGCACTGTCCGCTGGGCGGTCGCCCCGGAACAGGCGCGCTGGCAGCTTCCGGATTCGTACCTCGTGCAGAACACGTTGATCGGGGCGCTGCGCGCCGCCGGGGTGACGCTCGCCCCCGACCTGCTCCCCGGTCACCTGCCGCTGCCCCGACGAGGCATGTGAAACCGGCCGGTCGGCGATTCGATCCGGTGCCCGACAGCGTCGCCGAGGCGTCGGTCCTCGTTGACAGGGGGACGGTGCGAACGCGCGCCACGAACGGGGGAACGATGTCCACAAACGACAGAGCACCTCACCCCGGCGGCACCGAGCCGCCCCGGCGCAGCCACCCGGGGCGCCGCTGGGCCGGCACCCGCCCGTCCGGCTCCCGCCCCGGCCGCCCACGCCCCACTGGCTCCCGCCCAGCAGGCACCCACCGCCCCCTCCGCTAGTCGGGTCGCCGCGACCCCCACCCCAAACTCCCGTCGATCTTGCACTTTCTGTCCCGACAATCTCTACATAACGGGACAAGCCAGCAACCGAAACTGCAAGATCGCGGGGAGCGGAGGGGTGCGCGGGGGTGCGCGGGGGCGCGGGGGCTAGTCGGTTAGGGGGAGGTCGGCGGAGTGGTACTGGCGGGCGTTGTCGGTTATCGCCGCGTGGGTGTGGCCGTCCAGGCGGGCCAGCCAGTTGAGGCCGGGGGTGCCCATGGCGAGGGCGGCGGTGGCGTACGCGTCGGCCACCCCGAGGTCGGTGCCGACCACAGTCACCGAGCGCAGCCCACTGGCCGGTGTGCCCCGGCGCGGGTCCAGCACGTGCCGGCCCCGCTCGTACACGCCGGATGTCGCCACGGCCAGGTCGGTCCCGCTGAGCACCAGGCAGGCCGCCATCGCGTCCCACGGGTGCCGGATGCCGATGCGCCACGGCTCCCCGGACGGTGACAGGCCCCGCACCCGTACGTCGCCGCCGGCGTTCACGCAGTGGTTGACGGCCCCGGCCGCGACGAGGCGGTCCGAGGCGACCTGAGCGGCCCAGCCCTTGACGTAGCCGGACGGGTCGAGCCGACCGGTGGCGTACGCGTCGAAGAACCCGTCGGTGGCACCCCACAGGTCGGCGCAGGTCTCCAGCACGTACCGCAGGTCCGCTGACGCCTCGGAGAGCAGCACCTCACCCCTGTCGAAGCGGCACACCTCGCTGTCCGGCTTGTACGTGCTGAACCGCGCGTCCACCTCGTGCATCCAGGCGAAGACCTCATCCGCCAGCTCGCGCGCTGTCGCCGGTGGCAGATCGTCGGCGAGGTCCAGGGTGATCGTCGTACCCATGATCTGTTCGACCCGGCACAGCCCGGGTCGGGTCAGCGTGGCCCGCACGTCAGAATGCCTTCTCGATGGCGGACCGCAGGGACTTCTTGTAGGCGTCGCTGGTGGCTGTGGCACCGGAGACGGTGTTGAGGTTGGCGCTCTGCTTCTGCACCACCTCGGCGCCGCTGCCGTCGTAGGCGGTACGGACGTCGCCGCTGTGGATGTCGGATTCACCCCCGCTGGGCAGCGACAGCGCGACGGCGTCGACGATCCGGTTGCCGGAGACCACGATCTGCACCGTCACGAACCCGTACTTCTGGCTGCTGTCAACCGCGTCGAAGCCGGTTCCGGTGACCCGGCGGGTGGTCGACTGGGGTGCCTTGGTGGTGGTCCGCGGCGCGCTGGGGGCCTTCGTCGTCTTGGTGCCCGACGGGCGGGCGGTGGTCTTGCCGGGCTTGGGCGACGTCGACGGCTTGGCGCTTTCCGATGACGTCGGCGTGCCGCCGGCCGGGTCGGTGCCCGGCGCACCCGCGGCGGCGCCGGGGTCGGTGCCCGGCCCGGAGGGGTTGACCGGCTGCGCGGTAGGCAGGTTCTGGGCGACCTGGCTGGTGCCTGGCGAGCCCTTGAACACCACGAGCGCGGTGGTGCTGGCGGCCAGGCCGGTGATCGCGAGGAGCGCGCGACGCATGGGGATGCCCTTCCTACAGCTCGAACGTGGCCAGATGGATCTGCCGTCGGGGCACGCCGGCCCGCCGCAGCGCCCGCACCGACTGTTCCACCAAACCGGGTGGCCCGCACAGGTAGACGTCGCGGCGGGCCACGTCGGGCACCAGTTGCCGCAGCCCGTCGGGGCTCATCAACTGGCGGGGGCCGGGGTCGTCGCGGGAGCCGATGACGTACCAGACGGAGGTGTGGCGTTCCTGGGCCAGCCAGTCCAACTCGCGGCTGAGCAGCACGTCGGCCGGTGTGCGGGCGCGGTAGATCAGCGCCGCGCCCGGCGGCAGCTCCTCCAGCATGGCCCGGATCGGCGTGATGCCGCTGCCACCGGCGATCAGCAGCGCCCGCTCGCCAAGCCGGTGCGCGGCGGTGAAGGTGCCCGACGGGCCTTCGGCCCAGACCCGGGTGCCCGGTTCCAGGTCGCGCAGGTCGGCGGTGTGGGTACCGACCACCTTGACGGTGACCCGCAGCCAGCGGCCGTTGGCGGCGGCGGAGACGGAGAACGGGTGCGACTGCCACCAGCAGCCCCGGGTGAGGAACCGCCAGCGGAAGTGTTGGCCGCCGAGCATCGCCAGCCGGCCGAGCCGCTCCCCGGTGAGGTAGATGGAGATGGTGTCGGGGCTCTCGGCGACCACGTCGGCGACCCGCAGCTTGTATCGCAGGTTGAACGCCAGCGGCGCGATCACGCGGCCCCAGAGCAGGGCGGCGACCACCAGCACGTAGAGCGCGATCCAGCCGGTGCGCACCGGGCCGGGCCGGTACAGCTGCGCGCCGTGGGTGAACTGGTGGCCGAAGCCGAGCAGCAGGACCAGGTAGCTGGACAGGTGCAGCAGGTGCCACATCTCGTAGGGCAGCGCCCGCCGGATGGCGCGAATGCTGCTGAAGCCGACAAGCATCATGATGCCGGCCGCGACGAACGCCGAGACCATGTCCTCGTAGTCGCCGAGCAACGTGCCGACCTCGGCGAGGACCGACTGCTTACGCAGGTCGGCGTAGCCGACGAGGATCAGCGACATGTGCGCCAGCACGGCGACCAGCAGTGTGGCGCCGATGTCCCGGTGCCAGCGGGCCATGTGCTCGCCGCCGATCCACCGTTCCAGCACCGGCAGTCGGCTCATCATCAGCACCTGCACCAGCAGCAGGTAGCCGGCGACCAGGCCGGTGATCCGGCCGGCCGAGGTGACGGTGGCCGCGGTGGTCCGCAACGATCCGGCCGGGGTGCCCAGCCACCAGGGCAGCACGCTGGCGAGCAGGCCGACCAGGAGCAGCACGCCCAACAGCCGTCGGCCGCCGGGCCCGCGCCGGTCCGGGATCTGCGGGGGTACGGGCGCAGCCGACCGGCCGCCGTGCCGGGACGATGTCCCGATACGACGGCCGGCGGCGTGGGTGTGCGAATGCGTCACGCGTACAGCTTCATCGGGGCGTACTTCTGGCGGGGGAAGACCTTGTCGACCTCCGCGTTGGTGAGCCCGAACCGGCCCTGCGCCACGGCGCCGTAGACGTTGAACATGTTGTTGTACTCCGGCACGTCGCCGGAGTCCAGCTTGTCCAGACCGTTCCAGGTGCCCAGCAGCGAACCGGCCAGCTTCTTGCCGGACAGCAGGGTGATCACGCCGCCGTGCCCGTGGTCGGTGCCGTTGTTGTTGGAGCCGACCCGACGGCCGAACTCGCTGGACACCATGATCGTCACGTCGGCGGCCTTCGGGCCGAGGTCGGTGAAGAAGGCGGCCATCGCGCTGGCCAGCTCGTTGAGCCGGCGGTGCAGTTGGCCACCCTCGCGGGTGCCCTGGTTCTCGTGGGTGTCGTAGCCGCCCATGCCGACAGTGGCGACCCGGACGTTGGCGCCGCCCTTGATCAACTGGGCGAGTTGCTGGAACGCGTTGCCGACGCCCTCGTACTTGACGCCCTCGGCGGGCTGGTACGGCTTGGCGGCGAGCTTCTGGGCGGTGGCCAGCGCGCCCATGCCCTCCTGCACGGCTTCCTCGACCGGGTGGTTGATCCCGGTGAAGAGGCCCTTGATGGCCTTCTCGGTGGCGGCCCGGAACCGCTCGTCACCGTTGAGCCGCAGCGAGCCGACGTTGTTCAGCGACAGCGCGCCGTTGTTGCCGACCAGCGAACGCGGCAGGGTGCTGCCGATGCCGACGCTGCGGAACGCGGTGCCCTTGCCCAGGTTGTCGACCAGACCGTCGAGCCAACCCCGGCCGCCGGTCTCGTTGGGCAGCCCGCCCAGGTTGCAGGCGTCGGCGGCCTGGAAGTGGCTGCGGGACAGCCGCTCGTCGGAGACCGCCGGGATGAAGCCGAGCTGACCGGCCGTGAGCCACTTCTCCAGCGGCTTGAACGCGCTGGTCAGCTTGAAGCCGCGGCCCAGGGCCAGCGAGTCGTTGCCGAGCAGCAGGTCGGGCCGGGCCTTGTTGAGCACCGCGTCGTTGTCCGGCGCGATCAGGCTCAGGCCGTCCAGCCCGCCATAGAGGAAGACGTGGATCAGGGTGCCGGTCTTGGTCGCCGCGAACGATGCCGAGGTGGTGACGAACTGGGCGGTGGCCAGCGCGGTGGCGGTGGCCGCGGCACCGGCGACGAAGGTCCGCCGGGTCACGCCGCGACCGTCCTGCTGAGCCTCCTCCAGGTCCTCCAGGGTGCGGTACCTGTCGAACTCGGCGGCGTTCTCGGCGGCGACGATGTCCGCCTCGGCGCGCAGCAACGCCTCGGCCGGGTTGTCGGCCAGCCGTCGCACGTCGGGGCATTCGGGGTGCAGGGGGAAAGAGTTGTACACAGTCTTCTCCATCGGGTGCCTCACCGGAGGTGGTGCTGGGGGGAAGCGAGGATCGCCCGCGCGACGGCGGTGATGGCCCCGTTGAACGTGGCGTCGACCTTGGTGGTCGCCGCCACACCGGCCACGCCGAGGATGAGGTTCTTCTCCCGCGTGCTCAACTTCTGGCCCACGAGCCGCAGGGAGAGCGCGTCCACGAACGCCCCGGCCGTCGCCGGTGGCTTGGCGACCAGCTTCTCCGGCGCCGTGTACGTGAAGGTGGTGCGGTAGCCGGCGAGGATCTCGCCCGCCTCGTTCCAGCCGTTGACCATCGTGCCGGCCGAGGTCCACGCGACGTAGACGTCCGGGTAGCCGTCCGGGGTCGGATGACCCATCGGGGACTGGCCCAGCTCGCGCATCTTGTCGTGGATCTGGCGCAGCCCCCGGGCGTACGCGGTGCGCTTGCTGTCGCCGTTGTTGTGCTTCGGCGACGCCTCCGGCGAGACACCCAGGGTGCGGTACGTGGCGACCAGGTACTCCATCGGCCGGCGCACCTTCTGACCCACACCGGCCCAGAACTCCGACGAGCAGAACAGCGTCATCAGGACCGGCTTGATCATGCCCTTGTTCGTGGTGTACGTCTTCGCCAGCCGGTCCACGAGGGACTTCGGCGGGGTGTCCGAGACGAACCGGGTGGCCAGGCTCTGCGCCACGTACTTCGCTGTCGACGGGTGCGTCGCGATGTAGGTGATGTACGCGTCGATCGCCGCTTCGGCCTTCTTCGGGTCGGCCGAGTTGTTCGCGTGGGTGAAGCCGAGGATCTTCACCTTGCCGACGTAGTGCTGCTCGGGGCGGAAGACGTACTTGCCCTTGTCGTCGACACCGCGGCCGGTCTGCAACATGGCGGCCTGCCGGACGTCGGGCTCCTTGTAACCGCCGTCGACGCCGACCGAGTAGAGCTCGAGGTTCTCCCGGGCGAGGTTCTCGTTGATCGCGTCCTTACGGGAGTCCTTCTGGTTCAGGTAGATCAGCAGCGCCGGGTGCTTGTTCGCGGCGACCAGCATCTCCGGGTAGCTGCCCAGCGCGTGCTTGCGCACGACGTCCTGGTCGAACGAGTTGCGGTACACCTCGCCGCCGTCGAAGTCCGCGGCGACGTGCAGGAAGTCGTTCCAGAAGTCGACCATCACCTCGAACAGCTGGCGCTTGGACCAGATCTGCCGGGCGATGGTGGCGTCGACCATCTCCCGCTCCGGGTGGGCGTCCTGCTCGTTGAGCTTGTCCCGCTGGTCGCGCAACTGCTGCACGGAGAGCTTCTGGGTCGGCAGCTCGGCGAGCTTCAGCTCACCCTTGCTCGGCTCCAACTTCTCCGGGTCCAGCTGGGCGCGGATCCAGGCGTCCATGCCCTCGCGCTTGATGTCGGCGACCACAGCGGGCGTCACGCCGAAGGTGGTGCGCCGGGCCAGGTGCAGGATCGGGTCCTTGGCCAGCACCGTCTTCACTGTCACCTTGGTCGCCGCAGCGGCAGCGGCCGGGCCGGAGAAGGTCCGCCCACCGGCCGGCGCGTTCTTCTTCAGCGCCTCGCCGGCCCGGGAACCCATGTAGCTTTCGTTCTGCTCGGTGTAGGTACGCACGGTGCTGGGCTGCTGGCCGCTGGGCCGCGCCGCGGTGCCGTCGGTCACCGTGCTGCCGGTCGCGTCGCCGGCCGCCGCTTCGTCGCCGAAGAGGCCACGGATCTGCGGGGTCATGGCGAGCGCCGCGCCACCGGCGACGACGGCGGCGGTGCCGCCGAGGGCCACCATCGCCTTACGTCGGCCGACCTTGCGACCCGGCTCGTTGTCATCGTCGAGGGTGGGCAGTCCAGTGCCGGCCGGTCGTGCCGGGGCCGGACGGCCGAGGCCCTCCGGGCCGACCCACTGCGGACCGCGCGGGGCGGGCGCGGGCTGCCCGGCGTACTGCTCACGCGGGTCGGCCTGCGCGGCGTAGCCGCCCTGGTAGGGGTGGGGCGAGTCGTAGCCGTAGGGCGCTGGCGTGTGGGGGTCGCCGTAGCCGTCAGCGTTGGGGTGCTGATGTCCGTCCCAACCGCGGTCGTCCCGCGGTCGACGTGGTGGCACATTCTGGTCGGCCATGTACCAATCCCGATTTCTGATGAGCGCCGGAAGCTGCTACCGGGCAGGTGCGGCAGGTGCGGCGACTGTTGCCTGAGGGGGTTGCTACGGCAAGGTAACCAAGGCCCCAGGGGCCTTCAAGGTGGCCGGAACCCACTCGTGAGGGCACTTAAGACAGCGCTCAGCGCGACCTCGGTGGTGGGCGGTGGGGTGCGCCTGCCCGCAGACCTTCCCAGCAGGGCGTACGCGCGGCAGCCGAGCACGGATCGGACCACGCCGCCGTACGCGACAGTTTCGGCGTCGTTCACCACCAAAGGCAAACTTAAGGTTCAGGTAAGACGGACATGAAGCGCGCTCGCGTGGAGGAAAAGTAGCAGCAGCGGGTGAGCGTGAGCCGCCACCGCAGCGGGTATGCCGCCGAACCGCTGAACGCGTGAGGGGAAGGCAGCGCCATGCTCAGCAAAGAGGATCAGCGCAGATTCGACCAGATCACCCGTCAGCTCCGGGAAAGTGACCCGGCCTTCTTCAACCGGCTTGACCACCGGGCCCGAGCCCGCAGGGGCCGCTACCTGATGTTGTTGACCATCGTGCTGTGGGCGTCGCTGCCGGCGATAGCCGTGTTCGCCGGTCGACTCACCGGCGCGATCTGCGCGGTGGTGCTGGTGGCCAACGCCGCGATCATGTGGCGGTTCCGCCGCCGCTGGACGTGACTGTTCAACAGCTCAACGGGACGGCTCAACCGGTGGACGTGACAGCTCACCTGTCGGCCGGACCGAACGCCCGGTACGCGCGGCGCAACCGTTCGAGCAGTCCCGGCCCACCGATGGCCGGGGCCGGTGCTCCGAGCTGGCGCAGCAGCAGGTCGGTGCCGGTCACCAGTCGGGGCGGCCGATCCGGCAGCGGCACCGGCGGCGACCAGAAGCGGTCCGCCGCCTCCGCCAGCGGCGTAGCCGACAGCCCGGCGAGCGCCCGAGCGGCACCGACCGGCGCCACCGTGTCCACCGTCGACACCTCGCCGTCCGGTTCGGACGGTGAGTCGACCGGCGGGGGCGGTGGGGTGGCACCGGTGGTCGCGGCCCGCCGGGCGCGGAGTTCGTCGAGCAACTCCGCCCGGGACCGACCGCGCCAGTGCAGCAGCTCGAACGGGTCCGCGTCGAACGCCTCGGCCAGCAGGTAGAACGTCGCCGCGAGGTGCTTGCACGGCACCGCGAAGTCGGGGCAGTTGCAGCGCTGGGTCAACTCGTCCACGGCCGCCGGGAAGAGCGGCGCGCCGGCGGCGGCGAACAGCTCCTCCAACTCCTCGGGAAGGTCCCCGGCGAGCAGCCGGGCGCTGAAGAACGCCTGCCCGGCCAGCTCGTCCTCGATGCGGGACCAGAGCGCAGCCGGGAACGGCTTCAGCGCGATCGACACCTGGTACGGCTGCGGTCGGGAGCCCTGCACCACCGCGCTGACCCGCCCGGGTGTGATGTCGAGCGTGAGCACCTGACCGGCCCGCGCGTACGACCGGCCCCGGGTCAGCCGGGTGCCGAGCGCGAACGACTCCAGCACCTCCAGGAAACGCCGCGACCACCAGGACCTGCCGATCGCGCCCCGGGCACTGCGTGCCCGCAGACCCCCGTCGACCCGACGCGGGCGCCCGTAGTCGGCGAACCGGTCGGTGCTCACGTCGACGCTCCGCTCATGTCGGCGCTTCGCTCGCTCACTCGACCACCGCGCCGGCTTCCAGGGCGAACAGGTCCCGCAACTGGCCGGTGGACAACTCGGTGATCCACTGCTCGCCGGTGCCGACCACCCGTTGTGCGAGGCTGCGCTTGTCGGCGATCATCGCGGCCACCTTCTCCTCGACAGTGCCGGCGCACACGAACTTGCGCACCTGCACCCGTCGGCGCTGCCCGATCCGGAACGCCCGGTCGGTGGCCTGGTCCTCGACCGCCGGGTTCCACCACCGGTCCACATGCACCACGTGGTTCGCGGCGGTCAGGGTCAGCCCGGTGCCACCGGCCTTGAGGGAGAGGACGAACAGCGGCGGACCCTCCGCCGACTGGAAACGCTGCACCAGGGCGTCCCGCTCGGCCT
Organism: Micromonospora sp. NPDC048842; assembly: GCF_040649935.1. Taxonomy (NCBI): domain Bacteria; kingdom Bacillati; phylum Actinomycetota; class Actinomycetes; order Micromonosporales; family Micromonosporaceae; genus Micromonospora; species Micromonospora sp. NPDC048842. Next base: position 211,593 of record NZ_JBEZGK010000004.1, read on the forward strand.
TGCCGAGGCCACCGTGCAGGAACAGCACCTCCCGGCCGAACCGCGCCGACAGGTGACCCCGCAACATCGCACCGAACTCGGCGTACTGGGTGAAGAGCAGTGCCCGCTCCCCCGCCGCCAGCACCTCCTCCAGGATCTCGGTGAGCCGAGCCAGCTTGCCGGAGCGGCCCTCCAGCGGTGAGCCGTCGCGCAGCAACTGGGCGGGGTGGTTGCAGACCTGCTTGAGGCGGGTCATGGTGGCCAGCACCAGGCCGCGTCGTTCGATGCCGTCGCTGGTCTCGATCCGGGCGAGCATGTCGTCGACCACCACCCGGTACAGCGCTGCCTGCTCGGCGGTGAGGTTGCAGAGCACCTCCATCTCCAGCTTCTCCGGCAGGTCGGAGATGATCGACGAGTCGGTCTTGAGCCGGCGCAACACGAACGGGCCGGTGATCCGGCGGAGCCGCTCGGCGGCCTCGGCGTCGCCGTGCCGCTCGATCGGCTCGGCGAACCGTTTGCGGAACGTCGCGGCCGGCCCGAGCAGACCCGGGTTGGCGAACTGCATGATCGACCAGAGGTCGGCGAGGCGGTTCTCCACCGGCGTACCGGTCACCGCCACCCGCTGCCGGGCGGGCAGCGCGCGAACCGCCTCGGCCTGCCGGGTCGACGCATTCTTGATCGCCTGCGCCTCGTCCACCACCACCCGGTGCCAGTCGATGCCGGCCAGGTCAGCGGCGTCGCGGGCGGCCACCGAGTAGGTGGTCAGGACCAGGTCCGCGCCGTGCGCGGCCGCTGTGAACTCCGCCCCCCGCGCCCGCTCAGCACCATGGTGTACGTGTACCCGCAGCTCCGGGGTGAAGCGTGCCGCCTCCCGCTGCCAGTTGCCGACCAGCGACATCGGACAGACAAGCAGGGTCGGCCCGACCTCCGGTGGGTCCCCGGCGAGCAGCGCGAGCAGTTGCACAGTCTTGCCCAGCCCCATGTCGTCGGCGAGCACACCGCCCAGGCCGAGTGAGCGCAGGAAGGCAAGCCAGGCCAGCCCTCGCTGCTGGTACGGCCGCAGCGTCCCCCTAAAGCCCGGTGGCGGGTCCAGCGGAGTGAGCCGCCGCTCGACCGCGCCAGCGAGCAGGTCGCCCAGCGCCCCGTCGGCGGTCACCTCCAGCACCGGCAGCTCACCGGTGGCCTCGCCGTCGGCCAGCCCGAGGCGGAGCAGGTCGGCGACGGTCAGCTCACCCGCGGAGCGGAGCAGACGCAGCCCGGCCGCGAGCCGCCCCGGGTCCAGTTCCACCCACCGGCCGCGGAGCCGCACCAGCGGGGTCTTCGTCTCGGCCAGCGCCGCCAACTCCTCGGCGGAGAGCGGGTGGTCACCGAGCGCGATCTCCCAGCGGTAGTCGACCAGGGCGTCCAGGCCGACACCGGCGTCGGCGCCACCCACAGTGCCCGGCGCGGTGCGGCTGCGCGCTCGCAACCGGGCGCCCAGTCGCGCCGACGGCCGCTGCCACCAGGACGGCAGCAGCACCCCGAAACCCGCCGCGTGCAGCACCGGTGCGCCCGCACTGAGGAAACGGTGCGCCCCCTCGACGTCGAGTTCCATCGCCTCCGGGGCGGCGGTGCGCAGCGCGGCGTCCAGGTCCGGCCAGAGCCGGCTGGCCCGGCCCAGCTCGGCGAGGAGCGTCTCCTGCGGGCTGGTCGTGCGACCGACCAGGCCGCCGAGGGTCTGCGGCGCTCGCCAGATGTCCCCGGCGTCGACGTGCAGGCCGGGTTCGTCCGCGGCCTGCAACCCGAACTCCAACCGCCAGCGCCCGGCACCAAGCGGCCCGGCTAACACCGGCGCGCTGTCGGCGGGCACCGGCACCGGCGCGCTGCCGGCGGGCACCGCTCGGGTGGCCAGGATCGGTTCGGTGACCTCGTCGGGGGCTGGTTCCACAAGGCGGAAACTGGCCCGTACCGGGCCACCGGCGGCGTCGCGCTGCCAGGCGTCCAGTTCGGTGGAGAGGGTGGCCAGCCCGGCCGGGTCGATGGTGAAGTCCCGCTGTGGGCCGGCGAGCGCAGCCAGCCAGGCCGGCGCCGGACCACCCGGGCGCAGCCCCCGGGCCAGCGTGGTGGTCGCCAGCGCAGCCCGCGCGGCGGCATCTGTCAACGCGTCCAGCGCGTCCGCGACCAGCACGGCAGCGGTCAGCTCGGCAGCGGTCAGCTCGGCAGCGGACGGCAGGACGGCGGCGCGGGCGGCCGGTGGCAGGGCCAGCGCCAGCGAGCGCGCCCAGGCCGCGTCGGTCCCGGTCAGCAGCGGACGCCAGACCGCCTGCGCCGGCACCTGCCCGGCGCCGCCCGACGCCGTCTTCCTGCCAGCGCCGGGCATCTGGTCGACCGTCGTCGCGCCAGCAACGCGCGTCTGGTCGACCATCGTCGTCTGCACGCCGGGGAGGACGCGGCCACGGGTCACCAGGTCGGCGGCGAAGTCGGCCAGCTCGGCGAGGTGCCGCACTGTGGCCCCGGACACCGCCGGGATGTCGTCCAGGGCTCGCAGCAGCGACAGGGCGTCGTCCGGGGCGTACACCAGTGTGGGCACCCGCCACCCGGCCAGCGTGAGCCGGCCACGGGCCGCAGGTGCGACGGTGGTCCTGATCAGCTCGGGTGAGTCGGTCGGCGCGCCCGCCAGCGTGGGCAGGGTGATGAGCGCGGTGTCCGGCCGGCTCGGCTCGGCGGCGTCGGCGAGGACGGCGGCCAGGTCGGTGTGCCCGGCGGCGAACGGATGCGGGCGTTCCCGGGCCGGCCGGCCCGAACGCGCAGCGGGGATCGGCGCGGCGCTGTCCTCGGCCCAGATGGCGAGGCCGCCGGTCGAGCTGCCGCCGGGCAACCACAGCCCGTGGATGACCAGCACCCGCTCCCCCTACTCGCCGCCCGCCCCCAGAATAGGCGGCCCGCCCGACCAGGCGTCCGCACCCACCGGCCCACCTGCGCGATCTTGCGCTTTGTGTCGCCGTTCTGCGACCAGTGCACCTTTTGTCGCAACCGAAAGCGCAAGATCGCGGGGAGCTGGAGGTGGGAGCTGCGGATCGGCAACACCGGTGCCGGGGTGGCGTTGGCCGCCCGGGCGCTCGGCCTGCGCGTACTGGTGGTCGACACCCTCGGTGCCGATCCGGCCGGTGAGCTGGTCCGGGCGGCGTTGACCCGGGCCGAGGCGCACCCCGCTCAGCAGAACCAGGTCGGCGACCTGCGCGAACGGCGGTTGGGCGACCGGGCCGCATCGCTCGCCGGCACGCTGGCGCCCCGGACGGTGGTGGTGACCCGCGGCGCGGGTTGCCGCTGCGGCCTGTACGCACGACGGGATGGAGTACCCGTCGGGCCTGTTGCCCACCGGTTGACGGCCGACGGCGTGCGACGACCCGGGGCTCAGAGCGCGCCGGCCTCGCCGTCGGTCAGCTCGCGCAGGATGTCGGCGTGGCCCGCGTGCCGGGCGGTCTCTTCGATCATGTGCACCAGAATCCAGCGCAGCGACACCTCACCGAGCTGTGGGTGCGGCACCACGTGGTCGAGGTCGATGCTCGCGGCGGCCGCCCGCGAGCGGGCGCAGGCCCGCTCGTACGCCTCGGTGAGCCCGACGATGCTTTCCTGGTCGCTCAGCGTGAAGCTGGCGACCGCGTCCTCCTCGGAGGTCAGGTAGACGTCGCCGGGCTCGGGGGCCAACAGGGTCGGGAACCAGTTCCGCTCGACCATTGTCAGGTGCTTGACCAGCCCGGCGAGCGTGGTAGCCGACGGCACCAGCCGGCGTCGGGCGTCGGCGTCGGAGAGACCGCGCAGTTTGCGCAGCAGCACGGCCCTGTGGAAGTCGAGGAACGAGGTCAGGACGGCGCGTTCGTCGCCGGTGCGGGCGAGCACCGGACCGAGCGTGGGATCGATCGTCTGCTCCATCCGCCGACCCTAGCCACGGGCCGGGCGCCCCGCTGCCCCGCTATCCGCTGCGGGCGGGCGCTGGGCCGGGCAGGATGGGCGCATGGCTTCATCCGTGCAGATCCTTCTCGTCGGCGGCACGGCGGACGGGCAGACCATCACCGTCGAACTGGACAGCAACGGCCGTCCGCCGCTGACCCACCATCACCTCGGCTCCGGTGGGCTGGCCGACGCGCAGATCTACGAGTTGGAGACCGCCCGCGAGGAGGCCCGCGAGTGGCGCTACCGGTGGACCGGCCCGGCGGTGTGACCGCCCGCTCAGACCCGGGTGAGGGTCTGGCTTCGCAGGCTCTCCAACACGCCTCGGGTGACCTCCGAGGTGCCCCGGGCCTGATCGCACACCTCCGCCACCCGTCGTGCCGTGGCCTCGGCGCGTTGCTCCCGCTCGTCCCAGAGCCGGTCGACCTCGGCCAGCAGCGGCCCTTCGACCTCGCGCTCCACGCCGCGTAGCGCCGGCACGCCGAGTCGTTGGGCCAGGTCGAAGACCTTGCCGGCGTACGGCAGGGGCAGGAACGGCGTACCGACCATCGCCGCGAAGATCAGGAAGTGCAGGCGCATGCCGACGGCCAGGTCGAAGTGCCGCATCAGCCCCAGCACCTGCTGCGGAGAGTAGGTGCCGTGCAGGATTCGACCTCGCTCGGCGGCGACCATGTGCGACAGCACCCCGTGGGAGTGCCGGATGTCGTCGCGCTCCATCGGCACGAACAGCACGTACGCGTCGATCCGGTGCACCAGGAAGTCACCGATCTGGGCCAGCAGCCGGTGGTAGCCGTCCACGTCGAGGCGTTCGGCGGCCCGGCCCGGCTCCCGCACGCTGATCCCGACGAGGCGCTTGCCGACCGGCACACCCTCCTCGGCCAGCAGGTGGGCCGGGAACTCCTCAGGTTGCAAAAGGAACGCCGGGTCCGCGGTGACAGTGATCGGGTTGAGCAGGCCAGCCTCCTCCAGCACCATCCGGGACTCCTGGTCCCGGACCGTCACCTGGGTCGCGCTGGAGAGCGTCTCCCGGACCATCCCGGTGTCGACGCCGTCGCTGAGCGGCCCGACCCCCACCGCGTACGTGATCAGCGGCAGGCCACGTTCCTGGGCCACCCGGACCACCCGTAGGTAACGGCGGGCCTCCCTGTCGTACAGGATGCCGCCGCCGCCCAGGATGAGCAGGTCGAGCTGGGCCAGGACCAGTGCCGAGTCGGTGCGGCTGACGCCCTCCCAGGGCACCGCTTCGACATCCGGGTGTGCGGCCCGGGTGTGCTCCGGGTTCCGAGAGAAGACGATGATCCGGGCGTTCGGTTCCTGTGTACGCAGATCGGTGAGCAGGCCGGTGAGGATCGCCTCGTCACCGAGGTTTCGCCCACCGTACGAGCCGAGCACACCGATGGTCAGTCCGGCGCCGTGCGTCATCCGTCGCTCCTCCCCAGGTGCGGTCCGCGCCGGTTTCCCGCTGGGCAGGTGAACAGTCCTGCCGAAGGGACCCGTCCCTGGGCCGCCGCCGGCTCAGCTCCCCGCGGTGAGGCGCTTCGCCATCTGCTGCGAGGTGACCTCGAAGCCCAGACTGCGGTAGAGGCCGATCGCCACGGCGTTCGTACCGAAGACGTTCAAGCCCAGCTCGGGCACGCCGAGTTGGGCGAGTTCGGCCTCGATGAGCTGGATCATCCGTCGCGCGTGCCCGCGTCCTCGGTGCTCCTCGTGCACCTCGATGTTGTGGATCCAGGCCTGGTCCGGGGCGGCGGCCGTCGGCAGTGTCACCCAGATCCAGCCGACCTCGGTGTCGCCGACCCGGCCCACCCGCAGCAGGGCCCCCTCGGTGGCCGCGCCCGCGGGCAGCGACTCCCGGATCTGGGTGACGGACCGATCGAGGGCCGCCTCCGGGGTCATCCCCCGGTGCGCCACCAGATCATCGGCGTACCCCTGTTCCAGTGATCCGAGCAGGCGGGCCAACTCCTGTGCCGTCATCGGCGTCAACGTCAACTCCACAGCGTCTCCCCTTCGTCGTCGCGAGCGGGTAGTGCAGCAGAACCGGTCCGGCCACGCCAACTGTTTCCCCCGCCGGGGCGGACGGGACGGCCGGGGGTGCGCGGGCGGGCGACGATGGCAACGTGCGGATCGCCCACGTCAGCGACAGCCACCTCACCAACCCGGAGGGGGTGGCCACCTCGGTCGGCACCACAGTGGCGCTGCTGCGCGCCGCCGGGCACCGGGTCGTGCTGCACTGCCCCGGCCCACTGTCCCGGTGTCGCCGCCGACCGGGCGAGGTGCCCTCGCTGTCGGTACCGACCCGGCCGTACCGGTTGGCGCTGCCCCGGCCGCCCAGCGCACCGGTCGACGTGGTGCACGTGCACACCACCGGCCCGCTCGGCGTCGCCGGCCTGCGGTGGGCCGCCACCCGGGGCGTACCGACAGTGCTGACCTGGCACACCGACCTCGTCGCGTACGCCGCGCATTACCCGGAGATCCCGATCGGGGCCGCGTACGCCGGCCTACGGCTGGGCCTGCGCTGGCGGGCGGCCGACCTGTGGGCGCTCGCCCACCCCGGGCCGGGTCGACAGGCCCGACTGGCGGCGCTCGGGCGAACTCTCCTGTCCCACACCACTGTTCTGATCGCTCCCTCGGCGAAGACCGCGGCGATGATGACGACGATGGCGGGGCGTACCCCGATCGTGGTCCTGCCGACCCCGGCGGCCGCACCGCGCGTCGACGCCGACGACCGGCGGCGGCTGCGGGCCCGGCTCGGCATCCCGGCGGACGCGCCTGTGCTGCTCGCTGTGGGACGGGCCACGCCGGAGAAGAATCCCGAGCTGCTGCTGGCGGCGTTCGCCCAGGTCCGCCGCGAGCTGCCGGCCGCCCGGCTGGTGCTGCTCGGGGCCCGGCGACACCGGCTCGCGGTCCGCCGGATCGCCCGTCGGTACGGCGTCAGCGGCGCGCTGCACCTGCTCCGTCCGGTGCCACGCCACCGGGTCGGCGCCCACTACCGGGCGGCGGACGTGCTGGCGTTCACCTCCACCACCGACACGCAGGGCCTGGTGCTCGCCGAGGCCGAGGCGTACGGACTGCCGGTGGCCATGGTGGACACTTTGCTCGCCGAGCGACCCGGCACCGGCACCACCCGACCGGTCGCCGAGCCCAGCCCGGCAGCGCTCGGGGCGTTGCTCACCCGGCTGCTGACCGAGCGGGAGTTGGGCGGGGCCGTGATCCGGGACGGCCTGGCGGCGGCGACGGACTGGTCCGCCCAGCGCTACCTGGCCGAGCTGGTCAAGCTGTACGCGTCGCTGCCGCCCGTCGGCCCGGTGGGAGCTGCCATTCCCAAGGCGCGGCGAGGTGACGCGGGGGCCAGGTCGGAACGACCAGTCGACCCGGCGCCGTGAACCGGGCGCCGCTGCTCATCGTGGCGTCCATCGATGCGGCGGTGATAGCGTCCGCCGGTGGCCGACCGGGTCCTGCGGGTGAGCACCGCGCTCGTGCTCGCCGTTGGGCTGGTGCTCGCCGGAATCGCCGCCCGCGAGGAGCCCGTCGAGCTGCTCTTCTACTTCACTGTGCAGGTCGACCTGGCCTACCTGGTGGTGCTGCTGGTCGGGTGCGGTGACCGGGTACGCACCGCGCTCACCGTCTACCTCGTCGGCACCGCGGTGGTCTTCGTCCTCGTACTGGCCAACCCGTGGAGCGGCTACGCCATGGTGGTGACCCCCGAGGCTCGGGGGCTGGTCTCCGACGCCGCCAACCTGCTGCTGCACGCCGTGGTGCCGCCGCTGGCCGCCGTCGAGTGGCTCAACCACCGACCTCGGGCCGCGCTGCGCCCGGCGTACGCGGTCAGCCTGCTCGGCTACCCGCTGCTGTGGCTGACGGTGATCCTGGTTCGGGGCGCCGTCGGCGGGGCCGAGGGCCGCTACCTCTACCCGTTCCTCGACGTACCCCGACTCGGATACCCCACCGTCGCCCTCAACGCCCTGCTCTTCGGCGTCACACTGCTGCTGATCGCCCTGACCGCGGTTCGCCTGACCCAAGGGCGCACTGGTTGACAGTGGTCAGGGTGCCGACGGCGTCGACTCCAGGTGGTGCGCCAGTTGGGCCAGGTCGCGTAGACGCAGGTCGCCGTCGAGGCCCTTCAGCGCGGCGGTCATCGCCCCGGCCGCCCGACCGGCCCGCAGGCCGACCTCGGCGTCCTCGACGACCAGGCACCGCCCCACGGGTACGCCCAGCAGCGCCGCGCCCCGCAGGTAGCCCTCCGGGTCCGGCTTGCCGACGCTGACGTCCTCCACAGTGACGAGGACCGGCGCCTTGATGCCGGCGGCACCGAGCCGTGCCTCGGCGAGCCGTGTGTCGGCGCTGGTCACCACCGCCCAGGGCAACGCCATCCGGGCCAGCGTGTTCAGCAGCTCGTGCGCCCCGGGGGTGGCCGTCACGTCGGACAGGTCGTCGTACTGCAACGCGAGCTGTCGCGCCGCAGCCACGGCTACCTCGGCGTCGTCGAGCGTGGGCAGCAGCTGGCGGATGGTCCGGTCGGCCGGGCTGCCGTGCGCGATCGCCAACGCCGCCGTCGGGTCGACGGCGTACTCGGCGGCCCACCGCTCCCAGGCCCGCTCCACTGCGGCGTCGGAGTCGACAAGGGTGCCGTCCATGTCGAACAGCACCGCGCCAATGCCCGCCAGTTCCACTACACACGCTCCCCGAATCGCCCGCCCCACCCTCCCCCACCTCGCAAGATCCGCGCAACTTCGGTGCTCATGCTGTCTCGTCGCCTCGGGAGGCAGCAGGAGCTGTGACGTTGCGCGGATCATGGCGGCCCGCCGGGTCGGCAGGCCGTCGAGGATCGCGGGAATCGGACCTTGAGGTCGGAGCGAGACGTCCGATGGCCGCCAGACGGGAGGGCGGCGCGGACAGATGATCGTTCGCATGACGACGACACTCAACGAGAAGGTCGCCCTGGTTACCGGGGGTTCCCGGGGCATCGGAGCCGGCATCGCGCTGCGCCTGGCACAGGACGGGGCCGACGTGGCGCTGACCTACCGGCAGGACGCCGCGCGGGCCGCGATAGTGGTGAAGCAGATCGAGGCGCTGGGCCGCAGAGCGCTGGCGATCCAGGCGGACGGCGCCGACCCGGCCGCCGTGCGGGATGCGGTCGACCGGGTGGCCGCCGAACTGGGCCGGTTGGACATCCTGGTGAACAACGCCGCGGTGTTCCTGGTCGGTGCCCTGGACGAGCTCGGCTCGGCAGAGGTGGAACAGACCATCGCGGTCAACATCCGGGCACCGTATGTCGCCGCGCGGGCGGCACTGCGGCACCTGGGCGACGGCGGACGGATCATCAGCATCGGCAGCAACGTCGGTGAACGGGCGGTCTTTCCCGGGCTGACGCTGTACGCGATGAGCAAGACCGCTCTGGTCGGGTTGACCCGGGGCCTGGCCCGTGAACTGGGCCCACGGGCCATCACCGTCAACCTGGTCAACCCCGGGCCGACGGACACCGACGCCAACCCGGCGGACGGACCGAACGCGGCGGCGATCACCGGATTCACCGCCGTCGGCCGGTACGCGCGCCCCGCGGATATCGCGGCCACCGTCGCGCACCTGGCCAGCCCCGAAGCCGGCTACGTGACCGGTGCGGTGGTAAACGTGGACGGCGGCTTCACCAGCTGACCCGTCGACCCTCGCCTGACTGCTCGTGCCGGGGCGGGTCCTCGTCGGCGGCGACGTCGTGCTGAAGGGTGGGCGCGGCAGGTTTCGAACCTGCGACCCCTCGCTTGTAAGGCGAGTGCTCTCCCACTGAGCTACGCGCCCGGATCGCCCGTGGCGGGCCGGTGGCTGGCAAGCTTACCTGCCCGCCACCGACCCGGGCGCACGGCGTACCCGGTCAGTTTGTCGCTTCGGCGATGGCCTTGCGCCAGCCCTGCTGGTCGCGGGCCTCGCCCGGGCCGTTCATCTCGGCGAAGCGGACCACGCCGGTCTTGTCGATGACGAAGGTGCCCCGGTTGGCGAAGCCGGCCACGTCGTTGAAGACCCCGTACGCCTGGGCGACGGCGCCGTGCGGCCAGAAGTCGGCGAGCATCGGGAACTGGTAGCCCTCACGGTCGGCCCAGATCTTGTGGCTGTAGGCCGAGTCGACGCTGACGGTCAGCACCTGGACGTCGTCGTTCACGTACTCGCCGAGGTTGTCGCGCACCTCGCCCAACTCGCCCTGGCAGGTGCCGGTGAAGGCGAGCGGGTAGAAGACCAGCAGCACGGCGCGCCTGCCCCGGAAGTCCGAGAGGCGGACCTCCTGGTTGTTCTGGTCCTTGAGCACGAAGTCGGGTGCTTCGGCACCAACCTCGATGGGCATGCGAACTCCCCTCGCGTCGAGTCGGGTGACGGCGTCAGCCTGCTACCCGGCGGTGGGCGGACCGTCGGGCGAGCGGAGCGGCGCTGGCTACTTCTTGGCCTTGGCCCCTCGACGCAGCACCAGACGGGCGCCGCTCCAGTCCCGGCCGGCGTTGACGGTCGAGGTCTGCTGAAGGCCGGCGGTGGGCGCGGACTCCGCGACCTCGCTCGGCTCGACGTGCCCCTCACGCCCCGCCTTCGGGGTGAGCAGCCACACGACGCCGTTGTCGGCCAGCGGGCCGAGGGCATCGACGAGCAGCTCGAAAAGGTCACCGTCGCCGTCCCGGTACCAGACCAGCACCGCGTCGACCACCTCGTCGGTGTCCTCGTCGACCAGATCTCCACAGCGGTCGGTCAGGGCGTCTCGGAGATCCTGGTCGACGTCGTCGTCGTACCCCATCTCCATGACGACCATCCCCGGTTCGATTCCGAACCGGTCCGCCAGGCTGCGTACCCCGTCGGCGGCCTGACCAGCGGTCGCGCTCACTGTCGCGTGCCTCCTCATCTCGTCCCTGCTCGCGGCGTCGGTGCGACGCCGTCAGGCAAAGTCCACACAGTTGTTGGGCTGCGCGCAAGTGGCGCACCGGGTGGAACGGAATTTACCGTGCCAGCAGCGTACGGGCACCGTCGGTAATGGCTTCAGCGGAGACCAGTACGTGGCGTGCTGCCGGACCTAATGGTACAAACGAGTCAACTCCCGCCACTCGACGTGCGGCGCCCACATATCCGGCGTCGACCAGCGCGGCGATCACGCCCTCGCCGACCCCGCCGGAGCGGCGCGTCTCGTCCACCACCAGCACCCGGCCGGTCGCCGAGGATTCCCTGATGATGTCGGCCACCGGCAGCGGAGCCAGCCAGCGCAGGTCCACCACGCGGGTGCCCACCCCCTCCTCGGCGAGGACGGCAGCGGCCCGCAGCGACATCCGTACCCCGTTACCGAAGGTGATGATGGTGAGGTCGTCCGCCGAGCCGACCCGGTAGACCCGGGCCCGCCCGATCGGCACGTGACCGGCCACCCACCCGCCCGGCTCGGGATAGCCGGCCAACCACTCCCCGTCACCCTCCGTGTACAGATCGCGGGTGTGGTAGAGCGCGATCGGTTCCAGGAACACGCAGACGCTGCCGTCCACCGCCGCGCTCGCCAGACAGGTCCGCAGCATGGGCGCGGCATCGTCCGGCCGCGCCGGCACCGCGACCACCAGACCGGGCACATCCCGGAGTACGGCCACCGAGTTGTCGTTGTGGAAGTGCCCGCCGAACCCCTCCTGGTACGCCAGGCCCGCCACCCGCACCACCATCGGGTTGCGGAACGCCCCCTGCGAGAAGAACCGCATGGTGGCCGCCTCACCACGCAGCTGGTCCTCGGCGTTGTGCAGGTACGCCAGGTACTGGATCTCCGGCACCGGCAGCATCCCGGCCAGCCCGGCGCCGAGGCCCAGCCCGAGCACCGACGTCTCGTCCAGCAGGGTGTCGAAGACCCGGGCCGCCCCGAACCGGTCGCGCAGCCCCTTCGTCACCCCGTACACGCCGCCCTTGGCGGCCACGTCCTCACCGAAGAGCGCCATCTGCGGATGGTCGAGCATCCCGTCGGCGAGCGCGGCGTTGATGCTCTGCGCCAGGGTCATCGGCCCGGCCAGCTCCGGCGGCTTGCCGCCGAACGCCTCCGCCCGGGCGCCCGCGCCCGGCCCGCTGGCCCGCGCCGCGGCGTCGGCCACCGCCCGCGCCACCCGCACCGGACGACGTGGGGCCAGCGCCGACACCACGTCGGCAGCGGAGGTCAGCTTCGGCTCGCCCAGCACCTCCTCGGCCAGTCGGCGCACCTGCCAGCCGGTCTCGTCGTACCGGGCCAGCAACTCCTCGCCGGTTGCCACGCCCGCGTCGACAAGCAGCCGCGCGGTGGCGGCGACCGGGTCCCGGTCCAGGTCCTCGGCCAGCTCGGCCGAACTCCGGTACGCCGACTCCGCGTCCGCCCCGGCGTGCCCCATCAGCCGTACGGTGCGCAGGTGCAGCACCGCCGGCCGCCGGTTGCGGCGTACCCAGGCCGCGGCCTCCGCCGCCACCTCGTACGTCCGCACCGGGTCGACTCCGTCAGCGCTGAAGTAGCGGATGCCCGGCTTGGCCCGCAGGGTCGCCTCGACCCAGCCCTCCGGCGAGCGGACGCTGATGCCCAGCCCGTTGTCCTCGCAGACGAAGAGCACCGGAATCCGCAGCCCCGCGTGGTCGTACCAGCCGGCGGTGTTGAAGGCGGCGGTGGCGCTGGCGTGGTTGACCGAGGCGTCGCCGAAGGAACAGACCACTATGGCGTCCGGTGGCCAGGGGGCGTGCGTGGCCCCCGCGCCGCTGCCGACCCGCACCCCGGCCCCGGTACGCCGTCCGGCGCTGTCCAGCCGACGCAGCCGCTCCACTGCCAGTCCCATTCCGACAGCGCGGGGCAGGTGCGAGGCGATGGTCGAGGTCGTCGGCACGATGGCCAGGTCGGCCCGGCCGAACACCTTGTGCCGGCCCCCGGCGATCGGTTCGAGGCTGGACGCGACCATCCCGCGCAGCACGTCCCGGGCCGCTTCGGCGTACGCCGCGAACCCGTTGGCGGCCCCGTTCGGTTCGGTCCCGTCCCGCTCCGACTCGGACACCTGCGGGTCGGCGGTCGGCTCGGGTGCGCGGGTCGATGCGCCGTCGACTGTCGACCCACTGTCAGCGGACCGCTCGGCGCCAACGGCCCGCACTCGGTCGTCGTCCTGGTTCGGGTCGGCGGACGGCTGGGAGTCGGTGACCAGCGTCGGGTCGGCGGCGACCTGGGCGGCGCGCAGACAGTAGAAGGCGCCCGAGCGGTAGTGCAGCAGAGCCGGATCGGTGGGACGCAGCGCGGCAGCGACAGCGGCGTTGCCCTCGTGCCCGGCCGAGCCGATGGTGTAGAAACCCTCCCCGAAGCTGCGCAACCAGCGGCCGGCCAGGTCGAGCTGCCGGCTGGTCACCTGGGCGTCGAACAGGTCGAGCACCTGCGCGCCGGTCAGCGGGGCGTCGTCGGTGACCGGGTCGGCGGGGTCACGCCGCCGCTCGGCGGCAGGCAGCGCCGCCAGCGTCTCCCGGAACCGGTCGTCGAGATCTTGCGGGGTGGTCACGTCGGACAGCATTACCGACGGAAGGCCTGCTCGCCCAGTGGGACACGGCCGGCAGGGGTGCGCTCACTCCGGCCCGAGGGACTCCGGACAGCCGCCGTCGGACACCTTCCAGACCAGGTCACGAAGGGTGCTCAGCTCCTGGTCGCTCAGCCCGGACAGGAGTCGGGAGTCGGACATCACCTCGATCACCCGGGCTCGCACGACGCGACCCTCCTCGGTCACCACCAGCGTCTTCTGCCGCCGGTCCGTCGGGTCGGTGCGGCGCTCGACCAGCCCGGCCTGCTCCAACTTGTCGACCAACACCGTCACGTTCGACCGGTCACAACCCAACTGACCGGCGAGATCCCGGGCCGGCAGCGGGTGGTCCGGGTCCAACTCCCGCAGCGCCCGGGCCGCCGCCGGGGTGAGCCCCACATCGGCGAACGCGGAATCCTGCCGGTGTCGCAACGCGGCGGTGACGTGCGCCATCCGCCGCACCACATCGACGGCGAGACCGGCCCGATCCACCGGACCGCCCACCGCTGAACCCACCTGCCGCGTCACGACCACATCGTACGCAACAGCCCGTCACAACCGGCTCACCGATCAGGCCCGGACGCTCCACCCGCGCACCCTCCGCGCCGATCTTGGAGTTTCGGTTGTCCATTTGCGTGGGATGCCCCTTGTGCCGGGACAGCAAGTGCAAGATCGCCGAGACGGGGGCGGGACCGGGGTCGGGTTAGGCGGGGAGGAAGGAGAAGCGGACCTGGCGGGTCGGGTTGTCGCCGTTGGTGTCGACGAGGCAGATCGACTGCCAGGTGCCGAGCGCCAGTCGACCGCCGAGCACCGGCAGCGTGGCGTACGGCGGGATGAACGCCGGCAGCACGTGGTCGCGGCCGTGGCCGGGCGAGCCGTGTCGGTGCCGCCAGCGGTCCTCGGTGGGGAGCAGGTCGTCAACGGCGCTGAGCAGGTCGTCGTCGGAACCCGAGCCGGTCTCGATGATCGCCAGGCCGGCGGTGGCGTGCGGCACGAAGACGTGCAGCAGGCCGTCGCCCTCGCCCGAGACGAACTGCTGGGCCTCCGCGGTGATGTCCCGGACCGTCGGCCGGGAGCCGGTCTGGACGGTGATCACGTCGCTGCGCATACGTCGCATTCTGCCGCAGTGCGCGGTCAGGAACTGCCGCCACCGCCACCCGAGTCGCCGCCACCGGACCAGCCGCCACCGGAGTCGCCGCCGGACCAGCCGCCACCGGAGTCGCCGCTGGACCAGCCCCAGCCGGACCAGCCTCCCCCGGAGTCGCCGCTGCCGCCGGCCGGCTCCGTACCGTCGGAGCTGTCGTGGTCACCGTCGCGCTGACGGCCGACGTGCCCGCTCCCGGCGTCCCCGGCGGGCATCGGGTAGAAGCCGTACCCGGCGCCGTCCGGGTCCGGACGGCGGCGGCGGCGGCCATCCTGGCCGCCCAGACGGGCCGCGCGGATCGCGTCGCGCAGCAGGCCCGCGCCGAGCACTGCCACCAGGGCGCCGAGGGCCACCAGTCCGACCATCGGCAGGTTGCCGGAGGCGAGGGCGACAGCGCCGATGACCAGGCCAACCACCCCGACAACGATCATGCTCGCGGCGACCGCGACACGGCGTCCGTTCATGGCGGTAACGGTAGGACCGGCGGTCAAACCGCTCAGGTTTCCCACGGTCGTCGCGTTAAGTTACCGGCGAGTACCTGTGTTCAGCATCGCGTCGGGGGGACCTAGACGTGACGACGGGTGCCACCAGGGGGCAGGATGGCGCTAGAGACCTATCCCACACACAACCGAGGGAACGCCTGTGGCTACGGAACGCAAGCGCCCGGTGATCAGCGACGGCCTACCGAGCCAGCTTCCGGACATCGACCCTGAAGAGACAAGCGAATGGGTCGAGTCGCTTGACGGTGTCATCGACGAACGCGGGGCCAAACGCGCCCGCTACGTCATGCTGCGCCTGCTGGAGCGGGCCCGTGAGCGCCAGGTCGGGGTTCCGCCCCTGACCACCACCGATTACATCAACACCATCCCGTCGGAGCGCGAGCCCTGGTTCCCGGGTGACGAGCACGTCGAGCGGAGGATCCGGGCATACGTCCGGTGGAACGCCGCCATGCTGGTGCACCGGGCGCAGCGCCCGGAGATCGGCGTCGGCGGGCACATCTCCACCTTCGCCAGCTCGGCCTCGCTCTACGAGGTGGGCTTCAACCACTTCTTCCGGGGCAAGAACCACCCGGGCGGTGGCGACCAGATCTTCTACCAGGGCCACGCCTCCCCCGGCATGTACGCGCGGGCGTTCCTGGAGGGGCGGCTCAGCGAGCACCAGCTCGACGGGTTCCGCCAGGAGCTGTCGCACCCCGGTGGTGGGCTGCCCTCGTACCCGCACCCTCGGCTGATGCCGGACTTCTGGGAGTTCCCCACCGTCTCGATGGGTCTCGGCGGTCTGAACGCGATCTACCAGGCCCGGTTCAACAGGTACCTGCAGCACCGCGGCATCAAGGACACCTCCCAGCAGCACGTCTGGGCGTTCCTCGGCGACGGCGAGATGGACGAGCCGGAGACGCTCGGCGCCATCGGCGTCGCTGCCCGCGAGGAGCTGGACAACCTCACCTTCGTGATCAACTGCAACCTGCAGCGGCTGGACGGCCCGGTCCGGGGCAACGGCAAGGTCATGCAGGAGCTCGAGGCGTTCTTCCGGGGTGCCGGCTGGAACGTGATCAAGGTCGTCTGGGGTCGTGAGTGGGACCCGCTGCTCGCCGCGGACACCGACGGCGCGTTGGTCAACCTGATGAACACGACGACCGACGGCGACTACCAGACCTACAAGGCGGAGTCCGGCGCGTACGTGCGAGAGCACTTCTTCGGCCGTGACGCACGGACCCGCAAGATGGTCGAGCCGCTCAGCGACGACGAGATCTGGAACCTCAAGCGGGGTGGGCACGACTACCGCAAGCTCTACGCGGCCTACAAGGCGGCCACCGAGCACACCGGTCAGCCCACTGTCATCCTGGCGAAGACGATCAAGGGCTGGACCCTCGGCTCGCACTTCGAGGGCCGCAACGCGACCCACCAGATGAAGAAGCTGACGCTGGAGGACCTGAAGACCTTCCGTGACCGGCTCTACCTGGACATCCCGGACTCGGCGCTGGAGGACAACCCCTACCTGCCGCCGTACTACCACCCGGGCGAGAAGTCCGAGGAGCTGGCGTACCTCAAGGAGCGGCGCGAGCAGCTCGGCGGGTACCTGCCGTCCCGGCGGACCAGCACGAAGCGGCTGGCCATCCCCGGGCCGGAGCGGTTCGCCGACATCAAGCGCGGCTCTGGCAAGCAGAAGGTGGCCACCACGCAGGCCTTCGTCCGTCTGCTCAAGGACGTGATGAAGGACAAGGAGTTCGGCAAGCGTTGGGTGCCGATCATCCCGGACGAGGCCCGCACCTTCGGTCTGGACTCGATCTTCCCGACCGCGAAGATCTACTCGCCGCACGGCCAGCGTTACACCTCGGTCGACCGCGAGCTGTTCCTGTCGTACAAGGAGTCGACCTCCGGGCAGATCCTGCACGAGGGGATCAACGAGGCCGGTTCGGTGGCCTCGTTCACCGCTGCCGGTTCGGCGTACGCCACGCACGACGAGCCGATGATCCCGATGTACATCTTCTACTCGATGTTCGGGTTCCAGCGGACCGCCGACGGGTTGTGGGCAGCGGCCGACCAGATGGCCCGGGGCTTCCTGCTCGGCGCCACGGCGGGTCGGACCACGCTCAACGGTGAGGGCCTTCAGCACGAGGACGGGCACTCGCTGCTGATCGCCGCGACCAACCCGGCAGTGGTGGCGTACGACCCGGCGTTCGCGTACGAGATCGCGCACATCCTGGAGCAGGGTCTGCACCGGATGTACGGGGACGCGCAGGAGAACGTCTTCTACTACCTGACTGTCTACAACGAGCCGACCCTCCAGCCGGCCGAGCCGGCCGACGTGGACGTGGAGGGCCTGCTCAAGGGCATCTACCGCTACTCGCCGGCACCGCAGGTCGACGGTCCGAAGGCCAACTTGCTCGCCTCGGGCACCGGGATGCAGTGGGCGCTCAAGGCCCAGCAGCTCCTCGCCCAGGACTGGGGGGTGGGCGCCGACGTCTGGTCGGTGACCTCCTGGACCGAGCTGCGCCGCGACGCGGTGGAGACCGAGGAGTACAACCTCCTCAACCCGGGCGCCGAGGCGAAGGTTCCGTACATCCAGCAGAAGCTGGCCGAGGCGGACGGGCCGAAGATCGCGGTCAGCGACTTCATGCGCGCGGTACCGGATCTGATCGCCCGGTGGGTACCCGGCGACTACACGTCGCTCGGCACCGACGGTTTCGGCATGTCGGACACCCGGCACGCGCTGCGCCGGCACTTCCACGTCGACGCGGAGTCGATCGTGGTGGCCACGCTGCGGCAGCTCGCCCGCAGCGGCGCGGTGGCGACCACGGTGCCGGCCGAGGCCGCCAAGAAGTACGCGATCGACGACGTCAACGCCGCCCCGGTCGGCGAGACCGGCGGCGACAGCTGATCCAGCACCACTGGGGAGGGCCCGGCGCATCCGCGCCGGGCCCTCCCGCATGCCTGCCCCCAACTGCACCCGTCGATCATGCAGTTGTGGTGGTGGACGAAGCACGTGAACCGCACTTTTCCCGGCACCACAAGTCCATGATCGACGCCAAGCGGCGGGCGGGGCGGGGTACGGAGCGGCGGTGGTCCGGGAGCCCTGGCGGGGATCCGGACCACCGCCGTCGCGGGTGACGCCGGGAGGATGGGCGCTCGTCAGCCGACGGCGGCCAGGTCGGTGAGCCGGGCCAGCGAGTCCTCCAGGTCGGCGCCGACCCGACGCAGTCCGAGGCGCAGCATGGCCGCCTTGACCGGGCCGGCCGGCCAGCGGACCACGATGAGGCGCACTATGGTCCCGCCCTCCTCCTCGTCCCCGGTGAGCTGGACGTAGATCTCGGTACGCGCCTCCGCCCGAGATCCAGCACCCTTGGCCCGTTCCCGCCAGCCGATCAGCGTCGGCTCCTGGTAGGCGATCACCTCGGCCTCATGCGCCGAGCCGCGCCCGGCCTGGACGAGTTGTCGCCGCCCGAAGCCCTCTCCCGAGAGCACTTCGGCCGCTCGGACCCCGGCCAGCCAGGCCGGCAACTGCTCGGCCCGCTGCACGACATCCCAGACCACTTCAATTGGCGCCGCCACGTGCGCACTGCGTTCCACGAGGATCATTTCCGTCTTTCCTCCGGTGAGGACATCCCACGATATCGGCACTCTATGCGCTAAATCGGACTTACCTGGACGGGTTCGGAAAAAGACACGCCGATCAACCATTGCGGAATGCGCCAGGCCGGCCTATGGCGCATTCATCGAGAGCGCTCTAAAGTCCCGAACACGTTTCACGTTGACCGGGAGGGCGCATGTCGACCGCACCGATGCCCCAGTTCCCCACCGGCTTCCGCTGGGGCGTCTCCACATCGGCCCACCAGATCGAGGGCGCCACCACCGCCGACGGGCGCGGTCCGTCCATCTGGGACACGTTCGCGCACTCCCCCGGGCGGATCAGCGACGGCAGCAGCGGCGAGGTGGCCTGCGACCACTACCACCGGCACACCGAGGACGTCACGCTGCTGGCCGGCCTGGGCGTCTCCGCGTACCGGTTCTCCATCGCCTGGCCCCGGGTCCAGCCCACCGGATGCGGTCCGGCCAACCCGGCCGGCCTGGACTTCTACGACCGCCTGGTGGACGAGTTGCTGGCCGCCGGCGTCGACCCGGTGGCCACCCTCTACCACTGGGACCTGCCGCAACCCCTCGAAGACGGCGGCGGCTGGCTGCACCGCGACACCGCCGCCCGCTTCGCCGAGTACGCCGAGAAGACCGCCGCCCGGCTCGGCGACCGGGTCCGACTCTGGATCACCCTCAACGAGCCGTTCATCCACATGAGCCTCGGCTACGGCATGGGCGAACACGCCCCCGGCCGGACGCTGCTGTTCGACGCCTTCCCGGTCGCCCACCACCAACTGCTCGGGCACGGGCTCGCGGTCGCCGCGCTGCGGGCCCACAGCGCCAGCCCGGTGGCGATCGCCAACAACTACTCGCCGGTGCGGGTGCTCGGCGACCGCGACGCCGACCGGGCCGCCGGGGCGACGTACGAGGCGCTGCACAACCGGCTCTTCACCGACCCGCTGCTCGGACGCGGCTACCCGGAGCTGCCCGGCTTCGACCCGAGCGTCATCCACCCCGGCGACCTCGACATCATCGCCGCGCCGATCGACGTGCTCGGAGTCAACTACTACAACCCCACCGGCGTACGGGCCGCCGAGGAGGGTTCACCCCTGCCGTTCGACCTCGTGCCGCTGGACGGCTACCCACGCACCGCCTTCGACTGGCCGGTGGCCCCCGACGGGCTGCGCGAGTTGCTCGGCTGGCTGCGCGACACGTACGGCGACGCGCTGCCGCCCATCGAGATCACCGAGAGCGGCTGCGCGTACGACGACGCACCCGACGCCGACGGGCAGGTGGCCGACCCGGAGCGGATCGCGTACCTCGACGGGCACCTGCGGGCGGTGCGGTCCGCCATCGACGACGGGGTGGACGTCCACGGCTACTTCGTCTGGTCGCTGCTGGACAACTGGGAGTGGGCCGAGGGGTTCACCAAGCGCTTCGGTCTGGTGCACGTCGACTACGCCACCCAGACCCGTACGCCGAAGTCGTCGTACACCTGGTTGCGCGACGTCATCGCGGCCAGCCGGCCGGGGTCGGCGCGGTGACCACCCTCGACCCGACGCCGGCGTCGCTGCCGGCGGCGCTCGCCGAGCCGACGGTGCCGGTACGGCGCGGCTGGATCGGTTTGATCTTCGCGGCCAACCTCGGCGTGTGGATGGCGTTCTTCACGCCCATCCAGGTGCTGCTGCCGCAGCAGATCGAGCAGATCGCGCCCGGCGACAAGGAGAACATGCTGGCAGTGGTCACCGGCCTCGGTGCGCTGGCCGCGGTGCTGGCCAACCCCCTGGCCGGCGCGTTCTCCGACCGGACCTGCCTGCGGATCGCCGGACGCGAGTTCGGCCGTCGGCACGTCTGGACGGCGGGCGGGGCAGTGCTCGGCGCGGCGGCCCTGGTGCTGCTGGCCCAGCAACGGACCATCCTCGGGGTCGCCCTCGGCTGGGTCGCCGCGCAGGTCTGCTTCAACGCGATGCTGGCCAGCCTCAGTGCCGCCATCCCGGACCGGGTTCCGGTGACGCAGCGCGGCGGGGTCTCGGGGTGGGTGGGCATCCCGCAGGCGCTCGGGTTGGTGCTCGGCGCGGTGCTGGTCACCGCCGTGGTCACCGGCAATGCCGCCGGCTACCTGGCCATCGCCGTGACCATCCTGCTGCTGTCACTGCCGTTCGCGCTGCTCACGCCCGACGAACCGCTGCCGCGTACGCATCGGCCGGCGATCCGCACGCGGGCGCTACTCGCCTCGATGTGGATCAGCCCCCGCCGGCACCCGGATTTCGCCTGGGCCTGGATCACCCGGTTCCTGGTCCAGTTGGGCAACGCCCTGGGCACCCTCTACCTGCTGTACTTCCTCAGCGACGGGGTGCGCCACCCCGACCCCGAGGGCGGCCTGCTGATCCTGATCCTGCTCTACACGCTCGGGATGATGCTGACCGCTGTGGTCGCCGGCCGGATGTCCGACCGTTCCGGCCGCCGCAAGATCTACGTGATCGTCTCCGGGCTGATCATGGCGGTGGCCGCGCTGCTGCTCGCTGTCGCGCCGGTCTGGCCGATGGCGGTCGTCGCCGCGCTGCTGCTCGGCGCCGGCTACGGCGTCTACCTCTCGGTGGACGCCGCGTTGATCACCCAGGTGCTGCCCCGGGCCACCGACCGGGCCAAGGACCTGGGCGTCATCAACATCGCCAACTCGGCGCCGCAGGTGCTCGGTCCGGCGCTCTCCGCCCCGCTCGTGGTGTACCTGGGCGGCTATCCCACGCTCTACGCGGTCACCGCGGTGGTCACCCTGCTCGGCAGCGCACTGGTCGTCAAGATCCGCTCCGTCCCCTGAGCAAGGGGGCGGTGGCGGAAAGCAGTCGCGTACCGCCGTAGGCTGGGGGACGTGACAGTACGTGTGCGCTTCGCCCCTTCCCCGACCGGTATGTTCCACGTCGGCGGCGCCCGCTCGGCGCTGCAGAACTGGATCTACGCCAAGCAGCAGGGCGGCGTGTTCGTGCTGCGCATCGAGGACACCGACGCGGCGCGTAACAAGCCCGAGTGGACCGAGGGCATCCTCTCCGCGCTGGACTGGATCGGGATCTCCCGGGGCAGCTACGAGGGCCCGTACTTCCAGTCCGCGAACGCCGGCGAGCACCGGGCCGCCGCCGCGCGCCTGTTCGACTCGGGCCGCGCCTACTACTGCGACTGCACCCGCGAGGACGTGCAGGCCCGCACCGGCTCGCAGTACCAGGGCTACGACGGCTACCACCGCGACCGTGGCCTCGGCCCCGGCCCCGGGCACGCCCTGCGCTTCCGTACGCCCGACGAGGGCGCGACAGTTGTGGTCGACCTGATCCGTGGTGAGCCCACCTTCGAGAACAAGCTCATCGAGGACTTCGTCATCGCCCGGGGCGACGGCTCGCCGGTCTTCCTGCTGGCCAACGTCGTCGACGACATGACCATGGGGATCACCCACGTGATCCGGGCCGAAGAACACCTGCCCAACACCCCCAAGCAGCAGCTGCTCTGGGAAGCCCTCGGGGTCAAGCCGCCGATCTGGGCGCACGTGCCGGTGGTGGTCAACGAGAAGCGGCAGAAGCTCTCCAAGCGCCGGGACAAGGTCGCCCTGGAGGCGTACCGCGACGAGGGTTACCTGTCCGGCTCGATGCGCAACTACCTCATGCTGCTCGGCTGGGCCCCCTCCGGGGACCGGGAGATCGTTCCCTGGTCGGTCATCGAGGACGAGTTCCGGCTGGACGAGGTCAACCTCTCCTCGGCGTTCTTCGACGAGAAGAAGCTGCGCGCGTTCAACGGCGAGTACATTCGCGCGCTGCCGGTGGCCGAGTTCATCGACGCCTGCCAGCCGTGGTTGACCGGCACCGGGACCATCGCGCCGCCGCCGTGGCAGCCGGAGGAGTTCGACGCCGACGCGTTCGCCGCCGTGGCGCCGCTGGCCCAGACGCGGATCGCGGTGCTCAGCGAGATCGTTCCGAACGTCGACTTCCTCTTCCTGGCGTCGCCCCTGATCGACGAGGCCGCCTGGACCAAGACGATGAAGGACGGTTCCGCCGAGCTGCTGGACGACGCCGTCGCGGCGTTCGAGGCGCTGGAGTCCTGGGACGCCGAGTCGTTGAAGTCGACGCTGGAGGCGGTCGGCGCCGAGCGGGGCCTCAAGCTCGGCAAGACGCAGGCGCCGGTGCGGGTCGCGGTCACTGGCCGCACAGTGGGTCTGCCGCTGTTCGAGTCGCTGGAGGTGCTCGGTCGCGAGCGCACCCTGACCCGGATGCGCGCCGCCCGCCTGCGTCTGGTCTGACCCACCACCACCGCGCCGATCTTGCACTTTCGGTTGTCGACATGAGTGGGATGCCCCTTGTGTCGGGACAGTAAGTGCAAGATCGCGGAGCAGGGTCAGCCCAGTGGTCACTGGGCTCCGCGTCGGCGGCGGAACACCAGGCCGGCCCCGAGTGCGGCGAGCAGCGACAGGCCGCCGAGCGCCCAGATCCACCAGCGACCGCCGGAGTCGGACCGCTCCGACGCCGCTGGCACAGTGGAGGCCGTCGCGCTGCCGGGGGTCGCCGACGCGGGCCCGCTGGAGGGTACGCCGGCGGCCGACGCGGCAGCCGAGGGCGAGCCGGCCGGGTTGGTGCTGACGACGGCCGACGGCGAGGCGGACGGGTCGGCGGCGGTGCCGGTGGTGAGGGTGAACCGCACCTCGCCCTTCACCGGGTGCCCGTCGGCCGACGCGAGCTGGTAGCCGACGATGTAGAGCCCGGCGGCGGCCGGCTTGAACGGCACCCGCACCCGACTGCCATCGAAGGCGGGAGTCCCGCCAGCGACCACATTGTCCGGTCCGGTTATTGTGATCTTCGTCGTAGTCGGTGACGGCTTGGCGAGGAACCGCAGCTCGACCCGGGCGGGTGCCGATGCCACGCGGGCACCGTCCCGCGGGTTGCTGCCGGTCAGCTGGTTGTGGGCGGCGGCCGGAGTCGCCGGCACCAGAAACGACACACCGAACGCCACGCCGAGCACCACTGGCATGACCCGCACCGTACGTGTAACCCTGCCCCCCATGAACCCCTCCGTAAGGGTACGATCCGCCCGCTGATCAAACGGCTCCTCATTAGTCGAGCAGAGATCGCAGATAGTTCCAATTACTGTTCCGAAAGCTGCAACTCATCGACGTTCTGCGGAGTCTGTAGGAGTGGACGCGACCATCCGGTCGATGCCGCACCGGCAGATCGGTCCAGACGTCACGACGAAGCCATCCATCGAACGGGGCGAGGAGGCGGGATGGTCCGACACATGAGGCGGTTGGCCGCCGTGTTGGCGGGCACGCTGGCGGTGGCACTGCTGTCGCTTGGCACCGCCAACTCGGCCTCGGCGGCGCCGAAGCCGGCACCCGCCGGAGTGGACATCAGCGGCACGGGGCTGTCCGCGCCGCTGCGGTTGCACGCGGACAAGGAGCCCGCCCTCGTGGGCGCGGTCATCGACCAGGTCAACTTCCTCGCTCGCACCGGCATGCCAACCGGTCCGAAGGCAGCAAACCTCGGTCCGAAATACACTGTCGTGGTGCTCGCCGGCGAGACGCCGAAGCAGACCTACGACCTCTATCCCAAGGCGATCGGCGGCCCTCGCGTCTTCCGGCCGGCGAAGCAGCCGGATGGCCGCAAGACCAGCGCGGGCTGGTTCCTGGGTCGGCTCAGCATGTCCGAGACCCTGCGCACCGCCGGTGTGCCGCTGGAGCGGCAGTTCGACACTGTCAGTGGCGGCGCGGGCGGCGGCGAGCGAGTTCTCCCGGAGGACACGCTGGACCCGGCGAAGGACCTCGACGAGGCGCTCGGCGACCTGCAACACCTGCTGCTGCTCAACGTCGGCGTGATGCTGACCATCACTGTCGGCCTCGCCGGGATCGCCCTACTGATCCGACGCCGCACGCGCTGAGCTGGCGCACGCGCTGACCCGGCGCACTCGCTGATCAGCGGGTGCGTCGGCGGTGTTTCAGCACCAGCGGCGCGGTGGGCGCTCCCGGCGGGTGGCACGCGGCCGCGGTCGGACCGCGCCGTGCCGATGTGCCCCGGCCCAGCCGGGAAGTTCGCTGAGGCAACCAGCGGGAACGTCCGAGTCGGGCTCGGCGAGACCGGCGGGCTCGGCGGAGCGCTGACGCGGCAGCACTGGTTCGTCATCGACGCGCCCGTGCAGTGGCTCCACCGGGTGCGATGGTGCGCCGCCGACCGGCCGGCGGTGCTTGCCAGCCGCCTGCGGGTCGTGGTGCCCCGGCCGGCAGGGCTCGCCCTGGGCGCAGCCGTGCTCGGCCTCCCCGTGCGCCATCCCCGGTCTCCTCACGCTCGCCTCGCCCCCGGGTGCTCTCCCCGAGGTGCCCTGTCACCGTACTGGCCGGGACCGACGGGCCGCGCGCAGCGTACCCGGGGTCCGGACCGGTCGGTCCTCGAAGAGGCCGCTGAGCGCGGGGGCCGGTTATGCAGTTCACACCTTCTTTTCGCGCAGTTCACCCGGGTCGCCACTACCGAGGGCCCACCGGCGGTCGGTACGGGTCCGCGTACCCCTTTCGGCGCATGGCGATGCGGTCGAGGTCCTCCCCCGGTGGGAGTTCGGCGGGCGGCGGCTGTGGTGGGATCGGGGCATGCGTGCGCCACCGTGGCTCGACTCCGGCACTCTCGGCCGCGACCTCGTGCTGGCCGGAGCGTCACTGGCCGGTGGCCTGGTGCTGCACGCCCTGGGTTGGCAACCGCAGGTCCGTCCGGACGGGAACGTGCCGTCGGCGCTGTTCCTGCCGCCGCTGGTGGCGGTCTGCGTCGCCGTCGGCCTACGGCGGGTCGCACCACGCGCCAGCCTGGCCGTGGGGACCGGCGCGCTGGTGGTCGACACGGCGCTGGGCAGTTCGCTCGGCACGGTCCTGGTCTACACGCAGGTGCTCTACGACGCCTGCGTGTACGGCCCGCCCCGGCTGTGGCGGTGGTTGCTGCGGATCACCGTGGCGCTGAGCCTGGTCGGGGTGGTCGTCGGCGTGCTCGGGTACGGCCAGTGGCGCGGAGCGGCGCTCGGGGTGCTGGTGGTGCTCGCCGGGGTGCTGCCGGTCCTGACCGGCATCAGTGTGCGGCAGTACCGCGACCAGGCCGCCGCCGAACGGGCGCGGGCCGAGCAGACCGCCCGGCTGGTCGAGTTGGATCGTCGGCAGGCGGTCAGCGCCGAACGGGCCAGGATGGCCCGGGAGCTGCACGACGTTGTCGCGAACCACCTCAGCGCGGTGGCCATCCACGCCACCGCCGTGCTCTCCGTGCCCGGGTTGGATCGCGGCCAGGTCGAGTCGGCGTTGCGGGTGATCCGGGAGAGCAGCGTGCAGGGGCTGGCGGAGATGCGTCAGATGATCGAGGTACTGCGCGAGCCGGGGGCCACCGGTGGTTCGGCGCCATCGGGTGACGACCCGGCCGCGCCGGAGGTGGTCACCGCGCGGTTGGCCGAGGCGGACGGACTGGTCGAGCGGGTCCGGGCGGCCGGCCTCGCGGTGCGGGTCCGCACCGACGGCACACCGGGGCCGCTGCCGGTGGCGGTGGACCTGGCCGCGTACCGGATCGTGCAGGAGTCGTTGACCAACGCGCTCAAGCACGGCACGGGTGAGGCCGACCTGACGATCGCGTACGGGTCGGCGGAGGTGGTGCTGACTGTGGAGAACCCGGTGCGTCGGCACTGGGTCGGTCTGCCGGGCGCCGGGGCCGGGCTGATCGGCATGCGGGAGCGGACCACGCTGCTGGCCGGTCGGATCACCGCGGGGCCGCAGGATGGTCGGTGGCTGGTCCGGGCCGCCCTGCCCACCGGGGAGGTCGGGTGACCGGGCCGGTTCGGCCGCCGGACGACGCGGGTCCGGCGACGGTACGAGTGGTGCTCGCCGACGACCAGCCGGCGGTACGGGCCGGACTTGCCCTGATCCTGAACGGCTCACCGGGCATCGAGGTGGTCGGCGAGGCAGCCGACGGCGACGAGGCGGTGCGGTTGTGTCGGGAGTCGCGCCCGGACGTGGCGGTCCTGGACGTCCGGATGCCCCGCCGGGACGGGATCTCCGCGACCCGGGCCATCGTCGCCGACGGGCTCGCCGACGTGCTGGTGCTCACCACCTTCGACCTCGACGAGTACGTCTTCGGCGCGTTGCGTGCCGGTGCGGCCGGTTTCCTGCTGAAGGACACCGACGCCGACGGTCTGGTGGCGGCGGTGCGGACGGTGGCGCGTGGCGACGGCTTCATCGCCCCCGCGGTGACCCGCCGGTTGATCACCGCCTTCGCGGCCACCACGCCGGGCGCGTCCGCGGCCACCCGGGCCGCGCTGGACACCCTCACCCCACGCGAGCGCGACGTGCTGGCCTGCCTCGGCCTGGGCCTGTCCAACCAGCAGATCGCCGGTCGGCTGGTGCTGGCGGAGAGCACCACCAAGACACATGTGAGCCGGATCCTGGCGAAGCTGAGCCTGCGTAGCCGGGTGCAGGCTGCGATCCTGGCCCAGGAGCTGGGGCTGCCCGCTCCCCCACAGCCGTGAGACGGGCCCCGGCGGCGGCCCGCTGACCGGTGCCGGCGTGGTTGGCCTGCTCACGACGTGTCAGGCTAGGGCGGTGAGCACGCCGGGCGGTGGGGAGCTGTCGGCCACGCTGCGTCGGATCGAACGATCGGCGGGGGCGTTGGCCACCTCCAGCGTGGCCCGGATGGACGAGACGCTGCCCTGGTTCCGGGCGTTGCCGGCCGACCAGCGTTCCTGGGTGATGCTGGTGGCCCAGGCGGGCGCGAGGTCGCTGGTGCAGTGGCTGCGCGAGGGCGGCGGCACTGCGGACAGCACCCAGGAGGTCTCGGACGAGGTCTTCGCCGCCGCACCGCAGGCGCTGGCCCGGTCGATCACCCTCCAGCAGACCGTGGCGTTGATCAAGGTGACGATCGACGTGGTCGAGGAGCAGGTGTCGCACCTGGCCGCCGAGGGCGAGGAGCAGCAGCTACGCGAGGCGGTGCTGCGCTTCTCCCGGGAGATCGCGTTCTCCGCCGCCCGGGTGTACGCGCGGGCCGCCGAGTCGCGCGGCGCCTGGGACGCCCGGTTGCAGGCGCTGCTGGTCGACGCGCTGTTGCGCGGTGACTCGCCTGACGTCCTGGCCAGTCGGGCCGCCGCGCTCGGCTGGGCGGACGCGCCGCCGGTGGCGGTGGCTGTCGGTCGGTCGCCCGGCGGCGAGGTCTCCGCGGTGCTGCACGTGGTCTACCGGCAGGCCCGCCGGATCGGCGTGGAGGTGATCGGCGGCGTCCACGGCGACCGGCTGGTGATCGTGCTGGGTGGCGCACCTGACCCGCTGACCGCCACAGCGAAGCTGCTGAGCGCTTTCGGGGACGGCCCGGTGGTGGTCGGTCCCGCCGTACCGAGCCTCGACGAGGCGACCGAGTCGGCGCGGGCCGCGCTGTCCGGCTTTCGGGCCGCACCGGCCTGGCCGAGCGCGCCCCGACCGGTGCCGGCCGCGGACCTGCTGCCGGAGCGGGCCCTCGCCGGCGACGCGGAGGCCCGTCGGCGGCTGCGTCACGATGTGTACGCGACGCTGGTGCGCGCCGGAGGGGAACTGCTGGCGACCCTGGACGCCTTCCTGGCCGCAGGTGGCACGCTGGAGAGCGCGGCCCGGGCACTGTTCGTGCACCCGAACACGGTGCGCTACCGGTTGCGCCGGATCGCCGAGGTGACGGGGTTCTCGCCACTGTCGCCGCGCGACGCGTTCGCCCTTCAGGTCGCGCTGACCGTGGGTCGGTTGGATCCGGTCGCCCCGCTGGCCTCGCCGGTCCCGACTCAGACAATGACCCCGGCTACCCGGAAATCCGCCCAAACCGAGGATGATCCCCGCCGATCTTTGTAGGAAACCTCTAAAGGTCCTAGTGTGGTTTGGTCGAAGGCGGCACCGCGTTACCCGCCTTTATCCGGGAGAGTCATAGACGTGCTCGCCGTACTTAGTCCCGGCCAGGGTTCTCAGAAACCCGGCTTCCTGACCCCCTGGCTCGACCTGACCGGCACCGAGGCGCGACTGCGCGACTGGTCGGCGTTGGCCGGGGTCGACCTGCTGCACCTGGGCACCGACGCCGACGCCGACGAGATCAAGGACACCGCCCGCACCCAGCCGTTGCTGGTCGCAGCGGCGTTGCTCGCGGCCGAGCACCTGCCGCTGGACGGCGTCGCGCTCACCGCCGGCCACAGCGTCGGCGAGTTGGGTGCCGCCGCCCTGGCCGGTGTGCTGACGGCCGACGCCGCTATCACCCTGGCCGGCGTCCGCGGCCGGGAGATGGCCGCCGCGTGCGCGCTGGAGCCGACCGGAATGGCCGCGGTTCTCGGTGGTGACCCCGACGAGGTGATCGCCGCGATCGAGGCGAACGGGCTCTACCCGGCCAACCGCAACGGCGCCGGGCAGATCGTCGCCGCGGGCGCCCTGGACGGGCTCGACAAGCTCGCCGCCGCGCCGCCCGCACGGACCCGGATCATCCGGCTCCAGGTGGCCGGCGCGTTCCACACCCCGTACATGGCTCCGGCCGAGACCGCGCTCGCCGCGGAGGCCGCCGGGATCACCCCCGCCGACCCGGCCCGGACCCTGCTGTCGAACCTCGACGGCACCGCCGTCGACAACGGCGCGGCCATGGTGCAGCGCCTCGTTCGGCAGGTCACCGCACCGGTGCGCTGGGACCTGTGCATGCGTACGCTGGCCGACCTCGGGGTCACCGGCGTGATCGAACTGCCCCCGGCCGGCACCCTCGCCGGCCTGGTCAAGCGGGAACTCAAGGGCGACGGCGCCCCGGAGATCGTCACCCTCAACACCCCGGACGACCTGCCGGCCGCACGGGACCTGATCGCCCGTATCGGAGGTCGTTCATGACTGGCAGTCGCATCGTCTCGATGGGGCACTACCAGCCCTCCCGGGTGGTGACAAACGACGACATCGCCCAGCTCGTCGACACCAACGACGAGTGGATTCGCGACCGGGTCGGCATCGTCAGCCGGCGGATCGCCGACAGTGAGACTGTCGCCGACATGGCCGCCGCGGCTGCCGGCAAGGCGCTGGCCAATTCGGGCCTGACCGCCGCCGACATCGACCTGGTAGTGGTCGCCACCTGCTCCTCCATCGACCGCAGCCCCAACGTGGCCTGCCGGGTCGCCGCCAAGCTGGGCATCACCGCCCCTGGCGCGTTCGACCTCAACACCGCCTGCTCGGGCTTCGCGTACGCGCTGGGCACCGTCGACCACGCCATCCGGGCCGGGGCGTCGCGCAACGCGATCGTCATCGGCGCGGAGAAGCTGTCCGACTTCACCGACTGGACCGACCGCTCCACCTGCATCATCTTCGCGGACGGGGCCGGTGCCGCAGTGGTCTCCGCCACCGCCGACGACGAGCCGACCGGGATCGGCCCGGTCGTCTGGGGTTCGGTGCCGGACAAGAGCGACGCGGTCCGCATCGAGGGTTGGCGCCCGTACATCCAGCAGGAGGGGCAGGCGGTGTTCCGCTGGGCCACCACCGCTATCGCGCCGCTCGCGCTGCAGGCCTGCGAGCGGGCCGGGGTCGACCCGTCGGAGCTGGCCGCGTTCGTGCCGCACCAGGCCAACGCCCGGATCATCGACGGCATCGCCAAGCGGCTCAACATCCCCGACGCGATCATCGCGAAGGACATCGTCGAGTCCGGCAACACCTCCGCGGCGAGCGTGCCGCTGGCCCTGTCCAAGCTGGTCGAGCGCCGGGAGGTGCCCTCGGGCGCACCGGTGCTGCTGTTCGGCTTCGGCGGTGGCCTGACCTACGCCGGTCAGGTCGTCCGCTGCCCCTGATGACCCCCTCGGACGCGTACGCGTCCAGGAGTGGCGGTCGGCGACGCCGACCGCCGGAGAACCCCGATGAAAGGAACCAACCGCAATGACCCGTGACGAGATCACCACCGGCCTCGCCGAGATCCTCGAAGAGGTTGCCGGGGTGAACCCGGACGACGTGGCCGAGGGGAAGTCCTTCACCGACGACCTCGACGTCGACTCGCTCTCCATGGTTGAGGTAGTGGTCGCGGCCGAGGAGAAGTTCGGCGTCAAGATCCCGGACAACGAGGTGCAGAACCTCAAGACCGTCGGCGACGCTGTCAGCTACATCGCGGCGCAGTCCTGATCATGAGTCGTCCAGACGTCGTCGTCACCGGGCTCGGCGCGACGACCCCGCTTGGCGGGGACGTCGCGTCGACCTGGGACGCAATGCTCGCCGGCCGCTCCGGGGTGAGTGCCCTCACCCAGGAGTGGGCCGAGCAACTGCCGGTCCGAATCGCCGCCCAACTGGCCGTGGAGCCGTCCGAGGTGCTGGACCGGGTCCGCCTGCGCCGCCTGGACCGTTCCGAGGCGATCGCGATCATCGCGGCGCAGCAGGCCTGGGCGGACGCCGGCCTCGCCGGCTCCGACCTCGACGGGGAGCGGTTGGCCGTCAGCGTCGGCTCCGGCATCGGCGGTGCCACCACCCTGCTCGCCCAGGACGACATCCTGGAGGCGTCCGGGCCACGGCGGGTCTCCCCGCACACCATCCCGATGCTGATGCCGAACGGTCCGGCCGCCTGGGTCGGGCTGGAGCTGGGCGCCAAGGCCGGTGTGCACTCGGTGGCCAGCGCCTGCGCCACCGGCGCCGAGGCGATCGCCCTCGGCCTGGACATCATCCGCTCCGGCCGGGCCGACGTGGTGGTGGCCGGCGGCACCGAGGCGGTCATCCACCCCCTGCCGATCGCCGGCTTCAGCTCGATGCGGGCCATGTCGACCCGCAACGACGATCCGGAGCGGGCCTCCCGCCCGTGGGACCGGGGCCGGGACGGCTTCGTCCTCGGCGAGGGCGCCGGCATCGTGGTGCTGGAGCGGGCCGAGCACGCAGCGGCCCGGGGCGCCCGGGTGTACGCGCGCCTCGCCGGCGCCGGCATCACCTCCGACGCGTACGACATCGTGCAGCCGCACGCCGAGGGCGAGGGCGCCATCCGGGCCATCGCCAAGGCGATCGCCGACGCGGACGTGGCGAAGCGGGACATCGTGCACGTCAACGCGCACGCCACCTCGACCCCGATCGGGGACATGCTGGAAATCGGCGGGCTGCACAAGGCGCTCGGCGACCACCCGGTGCTGTCCGCGACGAAGTCGATGACCGGTCACCTGCTCGGTGCGGCCGGTGCGCTGGAGTCGATCGCCACCATCCTGGCGATCCGCGACAGTGTCGTCCCTCCGACGATCAACCTCGACGACCCAGACCCAGGCCTCACCCTGGATGTCGCCGCGCACAAGGCCCGCCACATGGAGATCCCGGCCGCGTTGAACAACGCGTTCGGCTTCGGCGGCCACAACGTGGCTCTCGTCTTCGCCCGACCCTGAGATCCCGCGAAAAGGGCCCCTCCTCGTCGAGAGGAGGGGCCCTTTCGTCGTTCAGCCTCGGTTGCGGGGGTGCTGTTTGGCGGTGCGCTCGTTGCCGTGGCGGTAGTTGCCGGTCCAGCGGGCCATCACCAACTGCGGGTCGTCGTCGACCTCGGCCAGGAACTCGGCGGCCCGAGCGCCGCGCAGCGTGCCTGCGACCCGGCCGTGGTGGGTGATCACCACAGTGCCGTCCGCCTGTTGCACGTGCCGGAATCCTGCTGCCGCTCCCATGGGGTGAGGCTGTCAGACTGACCGGTGCGGGGGCGACCCGATTTCCGTCGCACGGGAACACGATCCCGATTGACGTCGAGAGACCGCACGGCTTAGATGGGCCGACTGAAGATCGACTGACGGGGATCACCACGATGGACACTCGTACCCGCGTCGCCGTGTCGGCGGCGCTCACCCTCGGCCTGCTGACCGGCTGCGGCGACGACGGCGGCGCTCCCGCCGGGCCCGCGGCCGGCAGCCCGGCCCCACAGGCCACTGGCGAGCCCTGGTACGACGAGGTGGCTGCGGCGTCGCCCGGCGGCACCACCGGCGGCACCGGCTCCCCCTGCCCGGTACCGGTGACGTTTCCGCTGGCCGACGGGTGGACGGCGAAGGCGATCGAGCCTCCCAAGGGCGAGCTGGCCGAGCTGGTCGGCGAGGCGCTCACCAAGCGCGGCGGCAGCACCGTGCGTTGCGAGGTGGACGGCCGCTCGGCCGGCGGCGGATTCGTGCGGATCTGGGCGGCGGACTCGCCGACTGTCACGCCGCGCGCCGCGCTGGAGAGTTTCGCAGCCGGGGCCGGCGAGACGGTCGCCGGGCAACAGTTCCGCGACCTGCGCGCCGGCGGCTTCGACGCCACCGAGATGACCTGGCTCGCCACCAACCCGCTGGTCGAGGAGGAGGATGAGTCGCGGAACTGGGCGCTGGCCGTCCAGTCGGCGGGGCAGACGCTGGTCTTCGCTGTCAACGAGGGGCTGATCACCGAACGGACCGACGTGCTGCCGGCGTACCGGCTCGCGGTGCGCGGGCTCGCGAAGGGCGAGTGAGGTGGGCGCTGAGCCGTCCGCTTCCGGTCGGTCAGGTGCCACAGGTCGTCGCGGGCAGACCGGGAACGGCCACCGGGGACCGGCCACCGGGCCGGGCCTTGCCGGCGAGCACGGCGGCGAGGGCGGTCATCGAGGCCCGGCTGGAGGAGTACGTCGCCAGCAGCGTCGGTGACTTCGCGTCGGCCAGCACGTACGGGGTGTCCATGGCGACCGTGACCGCCGCGTCGGGGCTCAGGTCCTTGGCGCCGTCGCCGTAGCCCACCAGGTGCACGATCGTGCCGCCGCTGGGCTTGACCTGCATCCCGGCGGCGGTCAACGCTGCGGTGAGCGTGGCCCGGGTGCCGTCCCGACCGCCGGACGAGGTGACGGTGACCGGCCCGCGTACCGCCTTGCCGCAGGCGCCGCGCAGCACTGTGACGGCGGCGGCGGCCAGCGCGTCGGCCGCCGCCCGGTGCGCCGGGGTGTTGAGCGTTGACATCTGCGCCGCCGGCAGCTCAGCGAGCTGGAACTTCATGGTCAGCACCCGGGTGACCGCCTCGACCAGCCGGGTCCGGGGCAGCGATCCGCCGCGCAGCGCGGCGAGCAGCCCGTCGTACGCCTGACCGACGTTCGGGGTCATCAGGATGAGGTCGTTACCGGCGTTGAGCGCCCGGACCGCCGCCTCGCCGGGAGCCCAGCGCATCGCGGGCGGCATGTTCATCCCGTCGGTGATCACCACGCCCTTGAAGCCGAGTTGGCCGCGCAGGACGTCGGTGAGCAGCTTGTGCGAGAACGTCGCCGGGGTCCCCGGGTCGATCGCTCGCGCGTCCAGGTGACCGGACATCACTGCCATCGCGCCCGCGTCCATCCCGGCGGTGAACGGCGGCCATGCGCCGCTCTGCAACGCCGCGGCGGACTGGGTCAGCACCGGAAGGTCCTGGTGCGAGTCGTCGGCGCTGTGACCATGCCCGGGGAAGTGCTTCAGGGTGGCCGCGACCCCGACCGCCTGGAGGCCACGGACCGCGCCGCCCACCTGCGCCGCGGCCTGCTTCGGGTCGGCGCCGTACGACCGGGAGCCGATCACGGTGCTGCGGGTGGCCAGCACGTCGGCCACCGGGGCGAAGTCGATGTTGATGCCCATCGCGGCCAACTCGGCGCCGGCGGCCCGCCAGGCGGCCTCGGTGAGCTTCGGGTCACCGGCCGCGCCGGCCGCGAGGGCGCTGGGCAGCACTGTGACCCCGTCGGTCACGCGGGTGACGACGCCGTACTCCTGGTCGGTGCCGATGAGCAGCGGCGCCGAGCCGGCGGCGAGCCGACCGGCGGCGGTACGCAGCCCGGCGGTGAGCTCGTGCACCTGCTTGGGGTTGTCGACGTTGGTGGTCTCCTGGTTGCCCTTTGTCGGGTCGTCGGCGCTGAAGCCGACCAGGATCAGGCCACCCAGCCGGTACTTGGCGATCATGTCGGCGGGGGTGTCCACCCCGGCGAGGGCCTGATTACCGGCCGCCGAGCCGGCGGAGACCTTCGTCGCCGAGTCGCCGTAGGCGTACGGCATCAGCACCTGACCGACCAGGTCTTCGTCGGACAGCGTCGCGACCAGCGCGGCGGCGCGGCCGGCGGGGTCGCTGGCCGGCGGCGCGGCCGGGACGCTCGGGCCCGCGGACGTGGCGACCGGGCTGGGCGTCGGCGTGGGGCGCTCCGGGTCACCTGAGCAGCCGGAGACGAGCAGGGCGGTCAGGGCGGCGACAGCGACACTGGCGCGCCACGGGCGATTCGACACGCCGCCCATCCCACCAGCTTCTCCCTTATCGGGGCAACTTGACCTTACCGGTCGTCACCGGTGCGACGGCCCACGGCCAGCGGCCCACCGACCGGGTCAGCCGACCCGAGTGAGCAAGGTCACCGGGGCGCCGTCGCCGGCGTACCGGTAGGGCTCCAGGTCAGCGTCCCACGCCGTGCCGAGCGCCTTGTCGAGGGCGTGCGCCAACGCCTCGGGGGCCCGGGAGGCCGCCATCAGCGCCCGAAGGCGGTCCTCGCCGAGCTGGATGTCGCCGGCCACGCCGACCGTTGCCCGGAACAGGCCACGGGCTGGCACGTACATGAACCGCTCACCGTCGGCACCGGGACTCGGCTCCTCGGTGACCTCGAAACGGATCATGGGCCACTGCCGGAGGGCAACAGCCAGCTCGGCGCCCGTCCCCGGACGACCGGTCCACCCGCACTCGGCCCGGCGTGCGCCGGGGTCGACGGGCTGAGCCGTCCACTGCAGGTTGACCGGCGCGGCTAGGACGCGCGCGATCGCCCACTCGACGTGTGAGCACACGGCGAGCGGGGTCGAATGGACGTATACGACGCCACGCGTTGGCACGGTGACCTCCCGGGAGAGCGAGGTGCGTCTTCCCCTACGACCTCGTCCACCCAGGTGGCTGCTGCAACACATGATGACTCCTGTGACGCGTGGTGCGCCAGGGAATCGGAAAAAACGCCGGCTGGAATAGCCGGACGGGTGGCTGCGGTTACCGCTCAGGACACCGCGACGACCAGCATGATGTCGTGGTCCTGTACAGTTCCACCGGCGGCTTATGCCGCGTTACATCTTCGCGGGCCGAGCGCAGTGTGGCCCGCACACAGCCCCCGGACGTCCAGTCCTCCCGTACGTCTTGCAAGGAGTACCTCCGTGGCGAGCAACACCTCTAAGACCGCGCGCGCGTCCGTCCGGGCCGGCCAGGCTGGCCAGGGTGGCGCCCTCAGCGTGCTGGGCGAGTTCAAGTACCTCATCCCGCTCAACGGCGGCAAGCACGCCTACGTGCGGAACCTGACCAACGGCAAGACCGCGCACCTGCGCACGGACTCCGACGCCTTCGTCGAGGAGATCCGCGTTCTGGCCGCCGCCGGCCACGCCGCCAAGATCCGGGCGGAGATCAACAACCTGGCTGCCACCCACCCGGGTGACGGCTGGGAGGCCACCGAGAAGCGCCTGGTCGCGGCCGGCGTCTTCGAGGGCTGAGCCCTCCCCCACCGCACCAACGAGACCGCCCGCTGGGACTTCCCGGCGGGCGGTCTCGCATGTCCGGCGGCCCGGGTCAGCCTGGATCGAGCAGGGCGACCTCGCCGGTGGCCAGGTCGTAGAGGCCGCCGACCACTGCCACCCGGCCGGCGGCCACCGGCCCGGCCAGCAGATCGTCCTCGCGCAGGGTGCGCACCGTGCGCCGGACGTGCCGGCGGATCGCCAGCGGCTGCACCGCCGGATCGTGCAGCCCCGCCTCGGTGACCGCCGGGGCGATCTCGTCCACCAGGTGCGCCAGCGACCCACCGGGACGCTGCCCGGTGCGCAGCGCTTCCACAGTGGCCTGCACCGCGCCGCACCGCTCGTGGCCGAGGACCATCACCAGCGGTACGCCGAGCTGGCCGACCACGTACTCGATCGAGCCGCAGACCGCGCGATCGAGCACGTGCCCACCGGTACGGATCACGCAGATCGCGCCGAAGGTCTGGTCGAAGATCGCCTCCAGCGGCACCCGGGAGTCGATGCAGCCCAGCACCACCGCGTACGGCTGCTGGTCGCCAGAGGCCGCAGCGGCGGCAGTGACGTCGTGTCCGTGCACCGGCTGGCCGCTGACGAACCGCCGATTCCCGGCGAGCAGGTCGGCCAGCGCGGCGCGGGGCGTGCCGCCGGCCTGCCGCCCCTGCCCCGACGTCGCACCCATGGGCGCTCCCGACGACCCCATGCCGTTCAGCTTGGCCCGCCGCCGTCCGGCACGGGCGAG
The DNA here is from genome assembly GCF_040649935.1 of Micromonospora sp. NPDC048842. Lineage (NCBI taxonomy): Bacteria > Bacillati > Actinomycetota > Actinomycetes > Micromonosporales > Micromonosporaceae > Micromonospora > Micromonospora sp. NPDC048842. Next base: position 248,391 of record NZ_JBEZGK010000004.1, read on the forward strand.
GTCGGGAATGTTCGCCACGGCGCGATTGGCGTGGTGTCATGGCGGGTAGCCCATGTTACCGCCGGGTATCGGAGGTGCTGGTGGTACTGGGCGGCCCTGGGGAGGTGGCGATGCCGGAGCGGTTCGAGGTCGGCCTGCCGGACGGCGTACGGCTCAACGTCGAGGCGACGGGTCCGACGGACGCCCAGGTCACCGCCATCCTGCTGCACGGCTGGACGCTGGATGGGCGCGCCTGGCACCGGCAGGTCGACGCGCTCACGGCACCGCCGTTCGGCGGTGCGGTGCGGGTGGTCGCCTACGACGCGCGGGGGCACGGCCGGTCCAGTTGCATGGCGCTGCCCACTGCCACAGTGGCCCAGTTGGGTGACGACCTGGCGGCGGTGATCGACGCGGTCGCGCCGACCGGCCCGGTGGTGCTTGTCGGGCACTCGATGGGCGGCATGACGATCATGGAGTACGCCCACCGCCATCCCGCGCACTTCGCCGCCCGTACCGCCGGCCTGGTCTTCGTCTCGACCACCGCCGAGGGGCACACGCACACCGTCTACGGGCTCTCGCCGCGGATCGCCCGGTTGATCCGGTTGGCCGAGACGACCGGCGCCGGCGTGCTGGCCCGGTGTGGCTCGTGGCGCGCGCCCCGGGCACTGCTGAACGCGCTGCAACCGAGCATCCGGTGGATGCTCTTCGGTGACCGCTGCGAGCCGGCCGACATCCGCCTGGTGACGTCGGCGGTGGCTCGGGCCTCGCTGCGCTCGATCGGCGGGTTCCGCGCCTCCATCGGCACCCAGCACCGACTGGACACCCTCGCCGCGTTGGCCCACCTGCCGGCCGCCGCCCTGGTCGGTGACCGCGACCGGCTGACCCCACCGCCGTGCGCCGAGTCGATCGCGGCGGCCCTGCCGGCCACCGAGCTGACCGTCTGCCCGGGTGCCGGGCACATGCTGATGATGGAACGTCCGGACGAGGTCAACGCCGCGCTGACCGGCGTCGTGCGGCGGGTGCTCGCCGAATCGCCGCCGGCCCACAGTGGCGCGTCGCCGCCGGCTCACAATGGCGCGACCCCCGCCGGGACGGGTGCCTGAGCACGTTCGCGCACCTCGGGCGCGGCGGGTCGCGCCCAGGGCCGTACTCTTCTCGGTTGGCCCGCGCGGTTCCCGCTGCCTGCCGGCGACCTCTGAAGGAGCGTGCGTTGACCGACCAGACCGGCCTGGAGCAGGAGATCGCCGTCGAGCAACGACACCTCGACCGGGTGTACGCCCGACTGGCCGAGCTGCGGCAGTCGGCCGTCCGCGCCGAGCGTGACGGCTACCGGATGGCCCGGGTGGGCACGCACGGCGCCCTGGTCGAGCGCGACGCGATGGTCTTCCACGCGGCGCAGCGGCGGCACACCCTGGACGCCGAGCACGAGGGGCTGGTCTTCGGCCGGCTGGACCTGCTCGACCGCCAGGTGCTGCACGTCGGGCGACTGGGGATCCGCGACGAGAACGCCGTCACGCTCGTCGTCGACTGGCGCGCGCCGGCCGCGGCCGCCTTCTACCAGGCCACCCCGGCGCAGCCGCTGGACGTGGTGCGGCGCCGCACCATCCAGTCCCGCGCCGAGCGGGTCACCCGGATCGAGGACGACCTGCTGGACCCGACGGCCGCCCCGGAGGGGATGACTGTCGTCGGTGACGGCGCGTTACTGGCCACCCTGTCCAAGGCCACCGGCCGGGGCATGCGCGACATCGTGGCGACCATCCAGCGGGAGCAGGACGAGGCGATCCGCTCCCCCGGCTCCGGCGTGACGATCGTCGCGGGCGGCCCAGGCACCGGCAAGACAGCTGTCGCCCTGCACCGGGCCGCGTTCCTGTTGTACTCCGACCGCAGCCGCTACGCCGGCGGCGGCATCCTGGTGGTCGGCCCGTCGTCGGTCTTCGTCGAGTACATCGGTTCCGTGCTGCCGTCGCTCGGTGAGGACACCGCGACCCTGCACTCGCTGGGCACCCTCTTCCCGGGGATGACCGCCACCCGCCCCGACCCGCCCGAGGTGGCGGCGGTGAAGGGCTCGCTGCGGATGCGCCGGGTGCTGGAGCGGGCGGCCCGCGACGCGGTGCCGGGCGGCCCGGGTGAGCTGCGGCTGCTCTACCGCGGCACGCTGCTGCGGCTGGACCGGGCCGCGCTGGACCGGATCCGGGACCGCGCGCTGCAACGCGGCGCACGACGCAACGAGGTGCGCCGGGCCGGCTTCGACGGGGTGTTCGCCGCGCTCTGGGCGCAGGCCCGTGAGCTGAGCAGCGGTCGGCTTCCGGAACAACCGGCGTTCGAGGCGGAGATCGCCGAGCGGTCGGAGTTCCGGGAGTTCCTCAAGGCATGGTGGCCTCGGCTGCACCCCCGGCACGTGCTCGGCTGGCTGGCGCAGCCGGACCGGCTGCGCCGGTACGCCGGGGGGATCCTCTCCTCGGCGGAGATCCGGCTGCTCAGCGCCGCGTACCGGAGTCTGGACTCGGCCGGGCTGACCATCGCCGACGTGGCACTGCTGGACGAGTTGGACGCGCTGCTCGGTAAGCCCGCACAGCCGGCCCGCGCGCGACGCGATCCGTTCCAGCTCGCCGGCGGCGTCCGTGAGCTGAGCACCCTCGGTGAACGGCAGCGGGCGGCCCGCGCGGCGGCCCGGGAGCGTCCGGAGGACTACCGGGACTACGCGCACGTGGTCGTGGACGAGGCGCAGGACGTCTCGCCGATGCAGTGGCGGATGATCGGTCGTCGCGGCCGGCTTGCCTCCTGGACGGTGGTGGGCGACCCCGCGCAGACCGCGTGGACCGGCGACCCCGACGAACTGGACCGGGCCCGGGACCAGGCGCTGGGCCGGCGCAAGCGACACGACTTCACGCTCACCACCAACTACCGCAACTCGGCGGAGATCTTCGCGGTGGCGGCGGCGGAGATCCGTCGGCTCTACCCGGACCTGCCGCTGCCGACCGCCGTCCGCTCGACCGGGGTGGAGCCGGTGGAGCTGGTGGTGCCCGCGACGGAGTTGGAGACCGCGACGGTGGAGGCTGCCGCCGGCCTGCTGGCCGAGGTGGAGGGCACGGTCGGGGTGATCACGCCGGTCCCCCGCCGGGACGAGGTCGCCGGGTGGCTCGGCGCGCTCGGCGCGCCGAGGTTGCAGGTGGTGACCAGCCTGGAGGCCAAGGGCATGGAGTACGACGGGGTGGTGCTGGTCGCCCCGAGCGAGATCCGGGCGGATCCGGGTGCCGGCGTGCGCACCCTGTACGTGGCGCTCTCCCGGGCCACCCAGCGGCTCACCACCATCGACCCGACCGGCTGACGTGTGCGGACTGCCGCCAGCGGAAGGCCCTGCCCGTACACTTGCACACATAGCGATGTGAGCATACATTTGACCGGGTCCCGACCAGCGGCGGAAGGTGGTTCTCGTGGGCGCAGGTCATGACCACCACCATGGGTCCGTCGCCAATGCCGCACACCAGCACCGAGGTCGACTCTGGGCGGCGTTCGGGTTGCTCGCCACCCTGATGGTGGTCGAGGCGGTGGCCGCCCTGCACACCGGCTCGCTCGCCCTGCTCTCCGACGCCGGGCACATGTTCACCGACGTGCTCGGCATCGGGATGGCGCTCGCCGCCATCACGGCGACCCGGCGGGCCACCGGCGACCCGCAGCGCACCTTCGGGCTCTACCGGCTCGAGGTGCTCGCCGCGCTGGCCAACGCCGTCCTGCTCTCCGGCGTCGCGATCTACGTGGTGATCGAGGCGATCCGCCGCTTCGGCGACCCGCACCAGGTCATCGCCGGCCCGATGCTCGCGGTGGCAGTGCTCGGCCTGCTCGCGAACATCGCCGCCTTCGCGCTCCTGCGCGCCGGAGCCCGGGAGAGCATCAACCTCCAGGGCGCCTACCTGGAGGTGCTCGGTGACCTACTCGGCTCGGTCGGCGTCATCGGCGCGGCGCTACTCATCACCGTCACCGACTGGTGGTGGGCCGACCCCCTGGTCGCGGTCGCCATCGGCGTGTTCATCCTGCCCCGCACCTGGCGGCTGGCCCGCGCCGCCATCCGCATCCTGGTGCAGGCCGCCCCGGAGCACCTCCAGGTGACCGCGGTGCACGACCGGCTCGCCGCCGTCCCCGGTGTCGTCGAGGTGCACGACCTGCACGTCTGGACGCTCACCTCGGGCATGGAGGTGGCCTCCGCTCACCTGACCATGGCACCCGGCGCGGAGGTCGGCGCGGTGCTCACCGCGGCCCGTACGGCCCTGCACGACGACTTCCGCATCGAGCACGCGACGTTGCAGATCGAGCCTGGCGCCGCTTCTGGAGCCTGTGGCTCCATCGAATGGTGACGGCGCCGTAATTTTCCGTGGCGGCGCACGCACCGTCCGTCACATCGGCTGCAGCGGCCCCACCCGCACCGGTAGGCTCGGTCCCGGCCTCCACAAGGCGGCGCCCTCCCGGCGCCGGTGGCGGTCGCCGCCTAATCGCCCAACTGGGCGAACCGGGGAACCATGTTCCTGGGGTGCATCCGCGTCAGCGGTAGGGATCTTCCGTCCCGAACCCGTCAGCTAACCCGGTCGGCGGCTGACGGAAGGACATGCGCAGTGGCACCAGCACGACCACCCGCCGCCCGACTGGCGGCCCTGATCGTCGCGATGTTCGCCCTCGGCGTCGCGCTTCCGGCCGGCACCGCCTCGGCCGCTCCCCCGACCGGCCTGCGAGCCGCCGCACCCGACTCCGACGAGGAGGGCGGCACCCCGGCGTTGCGGGCCCAACTCGAGGCGGCCAGCAAGGGCTACCTGGACGCGAAGCGCGCCCTGGACACCTCGGTGCAACGGCAGAAGCAACTCGCCACCCAGCTGACGACCATCGAGGGTGAGATCGACCAGCGCAACGGCAAGGTCGGCGAGATCGCCGAGGTGGCCTACCGCACCGGCCGGCTCGGTGCGATGTCGGCGCTGCTCAACAGCAACACTCCGGAAGGCTTCATGGACCGGGCAGCCGCGCTGGACGCGGTGGCGGCCAACGAGGACCGGGTGCTGCGCGACCTGCTGAACAGCAAGGACAAGGCGAACCGCACCCGGGTCGCCCTGGACGGTGAGATCAACGAACAGCGCAAGCAGGTCGCGGTCATGGCCAAGCGCAAGGAGCAGGCCGAACGGGCCCTGACAGTGGCCACGACACCCAAACCGCAGACCACAGCCGACGCCGGCTCCAACCGGGGCACCTCCAGCGCCAACGCGAAGGCCGCACCGCGCAACTCCGACGGCTCCTGGCCCTCCGAGTCGTGCAGCGTCAACGACCCCACGCCGGCCAACGGCTGCATCACCCCACGCACCCTGCACGCGCTCAACCAGGCCAAGGCCGCCGGATTCACCCGCTACGTCTCGTGCCACCGCCCCAGCGGCTCCGGTGAACACCCGAAGGGCCGGGCCTGCGACTTCGCGGCGCAGAAGGGCGGCTTCGGCGGGAACGCCACAGGCGGCGACAAGACGTACGGCAACAACCTGGCCGCGTACTTCATCCGCAACGCGGACCGGCTCGCCGTGCTCTACGTGATCTGGTACAGGCAGATCTGGCTGCCCAGCAGCGGGTGGAAGTCGTACAGCGGGGCGCACGGCACCCCGTCGACCGACCACACCAACCACGTACACCTGTCGGTCTACTGACCCACGCGTCGTGATGCCTGTGAGCCGTGTGCTGGCTCGCAGGCATCACGTGTGTCCGGGGCCGGGCTACGTCGCCGGGCGTACCCCTGATGTCGTCGCTCGTCGGACGACCCGGCAGCGGTCGGCGGGCAGCATCGCGGTATGCCTCGGATCCGACCCACCACCCGCAAGGCGCTGCTCACCCTGCACCTCGTCACCTCGCTCGGCTGGCTCGGCGCCGACCTGGTGCTGCTCACCCTCGGCATCGCCGTCCAGCGGGGCGCCGACCCGGCGGTGGTCTATCCGGTCACGGCCCTGGTCGGCACTGTGCTGTTCGCGCCGCTGAGCGTCCTGGTCTGGCTGATCGGAGTCGCCAGCTCGCTGCTCACCCCGTGGGGCCTGCTGCGCCACCGCTGGGTGCTGGTCAAGCTCGTGCTCACCACGGTGATGGTCGGGCTGGTGCTGTTCCTGCTCACCCCGAACCTGCGTCACGCCGGATCGGTCGGTGCCGCCCTGCCCGCCCGGGATCGCGCCGACCTGGTCATCGCGCCGGCGGTGTCGACAAGCCTGATGGTCATCGCGACGGTGTTGTCCACCTACAAGCCGTGGGGCCGGCGTTCCGCCACCCGACCGGCCCGCACGAGCCGTGATCGCGCCGCAACCACGATCTAGACGCCACCCCCGCTGAGCACGTCGCACCAAGCGCAAGCGATCTGCCCTGCTCCGCGATCTTGCACTTACTGTCCCGACATATGGGGCATTACGCCGATATAGACAACCGAAACTGCAAGATCGACGCGGCGGGGCGGCGGGCGGGGCGATGCGGCGCGGCGCGGCGCGGCGCGGGTCAGGTGGGGTTTGGGGGGGTGCTGGTTTGGTCCAGGGCCGCGCCCAGGCGGGTGGCTAGGGCTAGGTGAGCGGCCTGGGCCTGGCGGAAGGCGTAGCGGAACAGCGGCGTCGGCGCGGTCAGGGTGATCTCCACGTCGATGCGGACCAGGCCGTCCGGCTCGGCGCGCAGTCGGGTGTGGTTTCGCACCGTGGTGGCCGGCCACTGGCGGGCCACCATGACGATCTCGTCGGCCTCGCTGATCAGCACGTCCGCGTGGTAGGTGGTCCGGAAGCGCAGCGGACCGGCCGCCAACCGGTCGTTGATCGTATAGCTGGCCTGGGCGCCGGGCCGGGGCGGCACCCGGCGAACCCGCACGATCAGCGGATGCAGCTCGCCCTGCCGGGTCAGGTCGCTGAGCAACGCTGCCGCCTCGGCGGGTGAGCACCGGGCCTGGACGGTGTAGCTGAAGGTATCGCTGCTGAGCACACCGTCTCCCGCCGTCGTTTGGTCGCCCGATCGTCCCGTACCGATGTCTGGCTGGCAACGCCCCCGCGCCCTCAGCGCCGCGCCGGACCGGGCCGATGCGCCGACCTGCCACCATCTGCGCCATTAAGGTCGGTTAGTGCGAAACCTTCCCGAAGATGCCGAAGGGCGGCCAGCATGAACGGCGACGACCAATGAGTGGGCACGTGATGGTCTTCGCGCCCACTCCACAGCTGACGGTGACTGTGGACCAGCCCAACGACCACCCCGAGCTGCACCTGCACCCTGGCGGACAGGGTGTCTGGCAGGCCCGGATGGTGATCTCCCTCGGAGTCGACGTGGTGCTCTGCGCCGCCCTCGGCGGTGAGATCGGCCAGGTGCTGGAGCCGCTGCTGGTCAGCGAGGGCGTGGACCTCAAGGTGGTGGTCCGTGACTCCGGCAGCGGCGGGTACGTGCACGATCGCCGCGACGGCTCCCGGCAGGAGATCGCCGACGTGCCCGGGCAGCCGCTGAGCCGACACGAGATCGACGAGCTGTACAACCTCGCCCTCGGCGAGGGCCTGCGGGCCTCGGTGAGCATGCTCAGTGGGCCGAACGAACCGTGGCTCGTACCGGCCGACCTGTACCGACGCTTCGCCGCCGACCTCGGCGCGAACGGCGGCCGGGTGGTGGTCGACCTCTCCGGCGATCACCTCGGTTCGGTGCTGGAGAGCGGCGTGTTCTTCCTCAAGGTGAGTCACGAGGAGTTGATCCGCGACGGCCGCGCCCGCAGCGACGACACCGAGGAGCTGACCCGGGCCATGTACGAGCTGCACGCGGGCGGCGCCGAGACGGTGGTGGTGAGCCGCGCCGACCAGCCGGCGTTGGCGCTCATCGACGGGGAGCTGTTCCAGGTCGAGATGCCCCGGCTGGAGGCCGCCGACCCACGCGGCGCGGGCGACTCGATGACGGCCGGAGTGGCGGCCGTCGTGGCCAGGGGCGGGGACATTCGGACCGCGATCCGCACCGGCGCCGCCGCTGGTGCGCTGAACGTGACCCGGCACGGCCTGGGCACCGGACGGCTGGACTCGATCACCGGCCTGGTGGACCGGGTCCGGCTGGTGCCGGCGGACAGCCGGCAACAGGAGCGGACGACCCCTGACGAGTTGGCCGGCCGGGTGGTCGAGCGATGACACTCCGGGTGTTGATCACCAACGACGACGGGATCGCCGCGCCGGGCATCCAGGCGCTCGCCTGGGCCGCCCGGCAGCGGGGTCTGGACGTCGTGGTGGCCGCGCCGATGGAGGAGGCGAGCGGCACCAGCGCCGCGATGAGCGCCATGGAGCGCGACGGGCGAGTCGTCGTGAACGACCACCCGCTGCCGGACCTGGCGGGTGTGCCGGCGTACGGGGTCGCCGGCTCCCCGGGCTTCATCACGCTGATCGCCCTGCACGGGGCGTTCGGCCCACCGCCGTCGGTGGTGCTCTCCGGGGTCAACCGGGGCGCCAACGCCGGCCGGGCGGTGCTGCACTCCGGCACCGTGGGCGCTGCCTTCACCGCAGCTACCAACGGCTGCCGGGCGATGGCGGTCTCCCTGGACGTGCTCTCCGCCGGCGAGGCGACGGCCGCGAGCGGTGGCGCAGCAGTGGACGCCGCTGCCCGGGTACGCGACGCCGAACGGCACTGGGGCACCGCCGCGCGGGTCGCCCTGGACCTGCTCCCCCGTTTGACCTCCGCGCCCATGGAGAGCGTGCTCAACGTGAACACCCCGGACCTGCCACACGGGCAGCTGCGCGGGGTGCGGCGCGGCACCCTGGCCAGCTTCGGTCAGGTGCAGATGACGGTGGCCGAATCCGGCCACGGGTTCGTTCGTACCTCGCTGGAGGAGCCGGGGCAGGCCGCGCAGCCGGGCACGGACGTGGCGTTGCTGGCCGCCGGGTACGCGTCGGTGACGGCCGTCCGAGCGGTCACCGAGGCGACCGACATCGACCTGACCGGCCTGGACGAGCAGCCCTGACGGGGATGCCCGGCGCGCTCAGGCGCCGGGCAGCACCTCGGGGGTGGCAGCGCCGGCGAAGTAGGGCTCCGGGGCGCCGAAGAGACCGAGCAGGCCGGTCACCCAGAGCTGCCGGTGCACGAACCGGCTCGGCTCGGTGACCACCAGCTTGACGTCGCTGACCTCGGCTGTCTGGAAGCCGGCGACCATGGCGCTGATGCCGACCGAGTCGATGAAGGTGACCAACCTCATGTTGAGTTCGATGCGCAGAGGGCGGCCCTTGGCCAGCACCTCGGCGATCGCTTCGCGCACCTCGTACGCTGTGTCGACGTCGATCTCACCCCGTGGGGCGATCTCCACGACACCACCGGACAGAACCGACTTCACGATCGACAGGCTCACGCGAGCACCTCCACCCGCCCGTCCCCCGGGCGCCTCATCAGTACGCGGGCCGCGACCGAGAGTATTCCTCCGACGGCCTCGGTCGCCACCCCTCGGGATGAGCAATTCGCGGATCCGGGCCCACAAAGCCACCCATATCCGCACTTTTCAGTATCTGATTACTCAAGACTTTTCGTTATCTGACCATCGACGATCGGTCGTGACCGGCCCGCCGCCGAACCAGGGTAGCGGTCCGGACCCGGCGCGCCCGACAACCGGCCACGACGGACGCCTGCCCCGTGTGCCGTCGGCGTGTCGCCCACCGTCGGCCGGCGCGACTCGCGTCCCGGTTGCCGACGCGCCCTAGCATCGGCCGGGACACCACCGCGACGGAGAGGATCTTCAATGATCAAGCGACTTGCCGGGCTGGCCGGCGTCGGTGTTCTGCTCGCCCTCGTCCTGGCCTGCGGTTTCGGTGGCGGGGGCGACGATGACGACGATGACGACGACTTCGCCCGAGGTGTCGCCGTGTCAGCGGTGCGCTGATTCGGTGGCGCGCCGGGTTCCGGCGCGCCGAGCTACCGGTGCTCCGCGGAGGTCGGGGTTTGCGTCCGGCTGAGGCGGGGCACTGCGGGGTAGGCGACACCGTGACGCGCTGGAAAGACGCCGAAGTCCGAAGTGGCCGGCGGCTTCGGCACCCGAGGAGGTAACCACGATGTTCGGAACCAACCTGCTGGACCGCCGCAGCAAGCCGGAGCGGATCGCAGACCAGGCCTGGGAGCACCTACTCTCGGCCGTCAGCTACGCCGGAGACAGTGTGCGGGACACCGCCCGCTCGGCCCGCCAGAACAGCAGCGATCTCGCCGACGGGGCGGGTGACCTGGTGGGATCCGCCGCCGAGGAGGCGCGACGACGCGCCTCGCTGGCCTTCGACGCGCTCGCCGGCCGCCAGCCGGCACTGCCCTGGACGCTCCTGATCGGCGCCGCGCTCGTCGGCGCGGCGGTCGGCTGGGCCGTGGGCTCCGCAGCGCGGGCCGCCGGCAGCCGGGACGACAGCGCCGTCGACGACGTGGAGTTCGTCGACGTCGACCGCCCCAACTCCCCCGCCGTCTGAACGACAGCGCCACCGCGGGCCCCGATCGACTCAGGTCGAGCGGGGCCCGCAGTGGTGCCGGGGTGGAACCGGTCCGCCGGGTGCCGGACCCCTCAGGCGGCCCGGCGGACCGGTGTCTGGTGGTGATCCGGGGTCCCGACCCGGATCACCCGCTCAGCGGCTCGTGCAGGTGATGGTGGCCGGGGACGTGTTGTTACCGGCCCACGAGCCGAGGAAGCCGGCGGTGGTGCTGGCCCCGGCGGCGAGCGCGCCGTTCCAGCCCGTGTCCCGGACCGACACGGCGGCTCCGGTCTGGGTGTGGGTGCCGCCCCAGAACTGGTCGATCCGCTGGCCGTCGGTGAAGGTCCAGCCCAGCGTCCAGCCGGCGATGGGGGCGCTTCCCGCGTTGCGGACCACCAGCTCGGCCTGAAATCCCCCGGACCAGGAGCCGGTCACCCGGTAGGTCGCCGCGCAGCCGACGGACGGCGGCGGCGTGGTGGGCGGTGGGGTCGTCGGGGGTGGCGTGGTCGGGGGTGGCGTGGTCGGGGGTGGCGTGGTCGGGGGCGGCGTGGTCGGGGGCGGCGTGGTCGGGGGCTCGCCGCCGCTGCGGTCGGCGACCAGGATGCCGCGACCGTTGGTGCCGAGGTAGACCCGACCGTGGACACGCGGGTCGCCGGTCAGCGCCTCGGTCGGATTGCCGTATTGGTGGCGGTCGTCGTTGACGCGTACCCAGGTCGCGCCGGCGTCGTCGGAACGGTGCACGCCCGGTTGACCGTTCACGGTGCCGTAGAGGAACACGGCGGGGTTGGTCCGCCCGGGTGCCGCCTTGCCGAAACCGACGTTGCCGGAGGCGCTGACGCCGTCCAGCCTGGTGAAGCTGGCGCCGGCGTCGGTAGAGCGCCACAGACCACCCGGCCCCGCCAGCCACAGTTCGCCGGCCCGGCCCGGCAGCGCCTTGAACCGCACGTCGGTGGTGGGCAGCCCGGCAGCCGCGGTCGGGGTGAAGCTGGCCCCGCCGTCGGTGCTCAGGTAGAAACGCCCGCCGCTGAAGCCGTAGAACCGGGTGGGGTCGACCCGGTCGGACTCGACAGTGGCGTTCGCCGGGATGCCTGTCGACGCTGCCCAGGAGTTGCCGAAACCGACCGAGTGGACGACGCGTTGGCCCGCGTCACCGGGCGCCCAGACGAAGCGGCTGCCGTCGGCCGCGGCGGCCACCGTGCCACCGAGGTTGACCCCGGACGGTTCGGTGCCCTGGAACCAGGTGGCGCCGCCGTCGGTGGAGAAGGCGACGTGACTGTCGTTGGGCCGGTCGGCGTCGGTGAAGTTGCCGGCGCGTACCAGCACCGCGGGCTTGCTCTCGGCGTAGTCGAGGCTGGTGGTCGACGTGAACACCGGCTGGGTGAACAGCATCGACGGAATGGCGTCCAGGTCGGTGTGTCGGAAGCCGCCGACGTCGCCGAGCGCGCTGATCAGGGGTGCGCCGCTGGGCGGGCTGATCAGGTCGAGGACGGCTGTCTCCTCCAGCCCCCGGACCATGGGCCGGATGGTGAACTGACCGCCGGTGTCCCACTTGGTCAGGTCGGTGGTGCCGTAGATGGTGGCGCCGGTGCCGTACATCATGCGGTTGGAGTCGTGCGGGTCGATCTCCACCGACTCGTTCATCCAGCCGAGCTTGGGCGAGGCCTCCGGAGGCGCCGGGTTGACGCCGAAGGTCAGCCAGGGCACCGAGCTGATGTCCATCGTGTAGCGGCGGGACCGCTCGGGATAGTTGCTGAACTCCCAGATCCGGGTCCAGGTCGCCCCGCCGTCGGTGCTGCGGAAGAAGATGGCGTCCGGCCACCAGGAGACCTGGGTGGCCACCATCAGCGTGTTCGGGCGAAGCCGATCGATGGTCAGCCCGCTGTAGCCGAAGTAGGCATCGGCGCTGGTGGAGGGCACCGGGCTGATCCGCGTCCAGGCCCCGGTCGACCGGGTGAACTTCCAGACGTCGCCCTTGCCGCCGTCGTACGGGCCGCCGGTGTCGCTGGTGGCGATGTAGAGGTGACCGCCGACCGGGTCGACGACCCCCTTGTGGGCCAGGTAGCCGGTGGGCTGACCGGGGACGCGCGCCCAGGTGACGCCGCCGTCGGTGCTGCGGTAGACCGGGTTCTCCTTGTCTGCCACGCCCACGTAGATGGTCTGCGTGGTGGAGCCGGCGGTGCCTGTGCTCTTGTCGAAACTGACCCAGGTCAGGCCCTGGTTCTGCCCGTTGTAGCCGTTCGGGTCGCCGGGGTCCGCCCGGTAGTTGCCGACGTTGGGGAAGGCGGCGACGCGGGCCCAGGTCACGCCGTGGTCGGTGCTGCGCCAGAGCCCGTTGCCGCCCTCGGCGCCGTAGTACACGATGCTGTTCCGGTTGGGGTCGACGGCGAGCCGCTCCCCCATCCCCCGGCCCGGCATGTTGCCGCCGTTCTTGAACGGCAGCTCGGTGGCCTGCCAGGTGGCGCCCTTGTCGGCCGAGCGCAGGATCGCGCCGTTGTTCGGGTCCCAGCCGTTTGTGTACATGCCGACCGCGGCGTACACCCGGTTGGTCTGCACCGGGTCGGTGGCGATGCTGACCACGCCGTTGTAGCCCCAGCGGTCGGCGCCGACCCAGTCGAGCAGCGGCGTCCAGGACTGGCTGGTCTGTTCCCAGCGGTACGCCCCGCCGATGTCGGTGCGCGCGTAGATGAGGTTCTTCTCGGTGGGGTTGAAGACGATGCCGGGTACGAAGCCACCACCGCCCACCGGGACGTTCCGCCAGGTGTACGCCTCCGCTGCGGCCGGGGTGGGGGCCGACCCAGCGGCGGCGAACGGGACCACCACGACGGCTGTGGCGGCGGCCAGCACGGACACGACCGTGCCGGCGAGACTTCTCCGCATCTGCGGTTCCTCTCGGGATGGAGCCCCGGGGGACGGGGTCGATCGCCTGGGTGACGCCGTGGCCCGGGGGACGAGCACGACGTCGGGGACGGGCAGAGCTGCCCTGGCTCCACCACCCGACGCGACGGCTCCCGCGATCGAGGAACGCGATTACCGTAACCGAAATCGGCTCGCTTTGGAAGCGCTCCCATCATCGATGTTCGTCCCCGTTTCCCACCCGTGCCGCCCAGGTCGGGCCGCGCCGTCACCCGGTCCGGGCGAGGGCGGCTCACCCGGGGCGGCGGCAGGATCGCAGCACGGCGGACCTCGGGCCGAGGCCAGCACCCCGGTCCGCCATCGGAACAGCGGAGGAGGGACAGATGGCCATCGCGGAGATCAACCGCACCGACCAGGACATCCAGTCCGCCGTGCTCGACGAGCTGACCTGGGAACCGCGGGTGCAGCCGCACGAGATCGGCGTGACCGTCGCCGAGGGCGTCGTCACCCTGACCGGCCGCGTGGACAGCTACGCCAAGAAGTGGGCCGCCGAACGGGCCGCCCACCGGGTCGCCTCGGTCCGGGCGGTCGCCAACGACGTGGCCGTGCAGCTCACCAACGGCACCGAGCGCGCCGACAGCGACCTGGCCGCCGCGGCCAGCCACGGGCTGGAGTGGGACGCGTTCGTGCCCATCGAGAAGCTCCAGGTCACCGTCTCGGCCGGCTGGGTGACGCTGCACGGCGACGTCGAGTGGGAGTACCAACGGCGAGCCGCCGAACGCGCGGTGGCCCGGCTGACCGGCGTACGCGGGGTGAGCAACGGCATCACCGTCCGGCCGGCCACCGCGCCGGACGCCCGCAACCTGGCCGACCGGATCGTCGACGCCCTCGCCCGGGCCGGAGCGACCGAGGCCGAACGGATCAGCGTCCGGGTGCACGGCGACACCGCGATACTCGCCGGGTTGGTGCACTCGATGCCCGAACGGGCCGAGGTCGAGCAGGTTGCCTGGTCCGCGCCGGGCATCCGGGAGGTGCAGAACCACATCGCCGTCGCCCCGGTGCTGCACTGAGCGGGCGCGGGCGCCCGCTCAGCGGGCGCTGAGCGGGCGCGGAACCACCCGGGGTGGGTGAGTCCGTCTCACCCACCCCGGGAGCAGGCTGGGGGCATGAGTGATCCGAACGGGCTGATCCAACCGGGGCGCACCGCGCCCGGTTTCACGCTGCCGGCCACCCCGGACGGGGCTCTGCTGGGGCCTGAGCAGTTCCGTGGCCGGCCGGTCGTGCTCGCCTTCTACCCCGCCGACTGGAGCCCGGTCTGCGGTGACCAGATGTCGCTCTACCAGTCGGCAGCACCCGTCTTCGCCCAGTACGAGGCGGTGGTGCTCGGCATCTCGGTGGACGGCATCTGGTCACACCGGGCGTTCGCGGAGAGCCGGGGCATCGAGTTCCCCCTGCTGGCCGACTTCGAGCCCAAGGGTGAGGTGGCCCGCAGCTACGGCGCGTACATGCCGAACGGTGAGGCGGCCCGCGCGCTCGTGGTGCTGGACCCGGCCGGGAAGGTGACCTGGAGCTACCTGTCACCGCCCGACGTCAACCCCGGCGCCGACGGCATCTTCGACGCGCTGGACCAACTTGCCGCCGACCGGAAGGTGATGGCCAGATGAGCACGCCACTGCAGGTCACCGCCCGACTTCGAGACCCGGTGACCACCGACGACCACATCCGGGGGCCGGCCGACGCGGCGGTGACCATCGTCGAGTACGGCGACTTCCAGTGCCAGTTCTGCGGCGCCGCGTATCCGAACCTGCACGAGTTGCTGCGACAGCGGGCCGACACCGTACGGCTGGTCTACCGCTACTTCCCGATCGCCAACGTGCACCCGTACGCCGAACGGGCCGCCGAGACGGCCGAGGCCGCCGGGGTTCGGGGCCGGTTCTGGGAGATGCACGACTGGCTCTACGAGCATCAGGACCAGCTCGACCCGGTGCACCTCTCGCTCGGCGTCGAGCAGGTCGGGTTGCCGCCGGACGAGTTGAACGCCGAGGTGGAGAACCGTGCGCACGCGGACCGGGTGCGCCGGGACTTCGTCGGCGGCATCCGCAGCGGGGTGAACGGCACCCCGACCCTGTTCGTCAACGGCATCCGCCACGACGGCGGGTACGACCTGGCGGACCTGCTGACGGCAGCGGACGCCGCCGCCAACGCCTGACCCGCTCAGATCAGCCGCAACTCGCGCGCCCGCCGGACCGCCTCACGCCGGCGGGTCGCGTCGAGTTTGCGGTAGATGTTGCGGACGTGGGTCTTCACGGTGTTGACCGAGAGGGACAACTCGCTGGCGATCTCCACGTTGGACAGGATGCTCTGCAGGTAGCGCAGGATAGTCAGCTCCCGCTCGGTGAGCGGCTCGTCGAGCGCGCCCCTCGCCCCGGCGGCCGGCCCGTCGGCCCCCTGTCCCGCGCCCCGCACCAGGTCACTGACCAGCGTGAAGTGCGCGGTGCCCGCGTCCAGGTGCGCGGCCAGCAGGTCCCGCACGTGCGGCTCGGCGCGGGTGAAGGCCCTGCGGCAGCCCTGCGGGCCGGCCAGGTCCAGCGTCTGCTCGAGGATCCGACCCGCCCGACGCGCGTCCCCGGCGCGCTGGGCCAGCACCGCGTCGAGCAGACCGGCGTCCAGGCGTACCGGTAGGGGCCAGGCCGTGGCGGCCGGCGCCTGCCAGTCCGGCAGGGTCCGTTGAGCGGTGGCGGCGTCGCCGGCACTCAGCTGCACCTTCGCCAACGTCACAGCGAGCACCGGGTCGGCTCCCTCGTCGGCGGCGTCGGCCAGCAGCTCGCGGGCGGAGTCCAGGTCGCCCCGCGCGGCCCGCAGTTCGGCCTCGGCGGCCCGCAGCAGACCGGTCAGCTCGCCGGCGGACGGCCGGTCGGCAAGCGCCTCCCGGGCCCGGACGAGCAGCCGCTGGCCGGTCGCCGGGTCGCCGGAGTCGCGGCGTAGCTGCGCCCGGCACAGCGCGGCCACCGCCGCCGCCACCGGTTCGTCGGGGGCGGCGGCCAGCCAGTCGCCGCCCACCTCGGGGTCGCCGGCCCAGCCGCCGGTCACGTCGAGCGCCGGGAGGGCGAGGGCAAGGTTCGCCGTGGCCTCCTCGGGCTGGTCGCGCAGCAGCGCCACCACGGCGAGAGCCAGGTACGCGTGGCCGCAGTCGAGCCGACAGGACCAGCCCCGACAGGGCGGCATACCGAGCGCGTCCCTGGCCGCCTGCTCGGCTGCCCGCAGCTCGCCGCGCACCGCGAGCAGCAGCGCGGCGCGGCTCGCGGCGACCAGCTCGGTACGCGGTCGGCCGGCTTCCCGAGCCGCCGCCCGAGCCCTGACGAACCGGGCGGTGGGCAGCGCCCCGTCGGCCAACTCGACCAGCCCCAGCGCGGTACCCGTGAACGCTCGTAGGTCCAGGTCGTCGGCGGCCCCGCCACCACCGGCCGTCGGGGCGGAACCGGTCACCCGCGCCGGCAGCCGGGTCGGCGTGGCTTCCGCCGGGCGGGTGCGCAGCAGTCGGGCGGCGGCGGCCCGGACCTCGCTACGGTCGTCGGCGAGCCGGGCCACTGTCAGCTCCAAGGCGGTGACCAACCGCAGGAACCGGTCGCGGCGCGGAACCGGCAGGCCCGCGGCGTGCCCGGCGGCGGCCCGCAGGTGACCGGTGGCGGCCGGCAGGTCACCGGCGTACGCGCGCTCGGCGGCGCAGGCCAACGCCACCTCCGGGTCGGCGCGGATCACGTCCGCTGGCGGCGGCGTGGGTGCCGGGGCGTGCACCGGGTCCCTGTCGAAGCGGGTCAGCTCCGGCCAGTGCGCGACGAACAGGTCACCGGCCAGGTCCCAGCGGCCGGCGGCCAGGGCGTGCCGCAGCGCGTCGGCGGGTCGGCCGTCACCCGCGTACCAGTCGGCGGCCCGGACGTGCAGCTCGCGTAGCTCCTCGGCGGGCAACCGGGCGAGGTCGGCGCGGAGCAGGTCGGCGAGCAGGGAGTCGTACCGGTACCAGGGCGGCCGGGTGTCCTCCCGGTGCAGCAGACCACCGGTCCCGGCCAGGTCGGCCAGCACCTGCCCGGCGTCGGCGCGGCCGGTCAGCGCCTCGGCCAGGTCGGCGCAGACGGTGTCGACGACGGCGGTACGACGCAGCAGGTCCTCCTCGGCCGGGTCGAGCGTCGCCAGCACCTCCTCGTGCAGGTAGCCGGCGATCTCCGGCTGGTCTCCGCCGAACTGCCCCACCCAGCGCTCCGGGTCGGGCTGTTCGCGTACCGCCAGGGCGGCGATGCGCAGCGCGGCCGGCCAGCCGCCGGTGCGCTCCCGCAGCCGGTGCACGGCGGTCGCCGGAAGTGCGGCGGCGTGGGCCGTGAGCAGGTCGGCCACCTCGTCGTCGGTGAACGCGAGCTCGTCCGGGCCGATCTCGGTCAGCTCGCCGGCGAGGCGGAGCCGGTGCAGCGGCAGGTGCAGTCCGGCCCGCGCGCCGATCACCAGACGGAGTCGCCCCCCGGCATGGCGCAGCAGGAACTCCAGGCCGGTCAACGCCGCCGGGTCGGCGACCCGGTGCAGGTCGTCCAGGATCAGCAGCACCGGACGGTCGGCGGCGGCGAGCGTGGCGGCCAACGCCTCCAGCTGGTCGGGGCGCGGCGGCCGGTCGGGCACCGGGCCGCCGTCCGTCGCCCCGGTCGCCGACAGCAGCGCCGCGGCGAGGTACGCCCAGAGCCGGGCGGGGTCGTCGCCGGCCTCCACCGACATCCACGCCGAGACCGGGTCGTCAGCCGAGGACACCGACAGGTCGCCGGAGTCCGGCACCAACGCGCCCGGCTCCACGTCGGGTGGCGCGCCGCCCAGCCGCATCCAGGAGGCGAGCAGTGTGGTCTTGCCCCAGCCGGCGGGGGCGGCCACCAGGGTGACCGGTCCCGCGCTGCCCTCGTCCAACCGGCGCAGCAGGCGGGGCCGGGCGACCACCGGCTCCGGCGGCACGGCCGGCGTCAGCCGGGACGCCAACAGTGCTGGCCCCGGTGCCGGTTCGACCCGTACGTGATCCTGTTCCGGCACCCAGCCCCACCCCCACCACGCGCTCCGCCCCCGGTCGGCGAGCGGTTACCCGGCACGGGCCGGTTCACCCCTTCCGGGCGAGCGCGCTTCACCCGGGTGCGACAGACGATCGGGGGACGTGAACTCCGAGGACGGGTGGTACCGATGGGACGGCTGGCGCGGGCGGGACCCGCCCTGGGCGGCGCGGCGCTGGCCGGGGCGGCGCGGCTGCTGCGCGTACCCCGTCGGGGTGCCCGGCCCGGCGCGGACGGCGACGCTGCCGCGCCGCCCCGGTGGGAGGTGGTGACCGTCGACCGGCCGCCGGAGCAGGTGCTGCCGGAGGGCCGCTGGCCGGAGCCGCTGCGCCGCCTGGACGGGGCGGTCGAGGTGCGGGTGCGCCCGGCGCCCGGTGACCGGGGCACCGAGCTGGCCGCCCGCCCGCTGGCCGGCGTCACACCGCCCACCGGGCTGGCCGCACATCTGGTCGGCGACGACCCGGGTCTGCTGGTCCGCCGGACACTGCGCCAGATCAAGCAACGGGTGGAGGCCGGTGAGGTGCTCCGCGCGGACCGGTCCGCGCTGGACCGCCCCGAGGTCCACGGGTGAAGGCGCTGTGTTGGGTGGCCGCCGGCGAACTGGCCGTACGCGAGGTTCCCGACCCGGAGCTGCGCAACGAGCGTGACGTCATCGTCCGGGTTCGGCGCAGCGCCACCTGCGGAGGTGACCTGCCGCTGCTGGCCGGCCGGCACCCGCTGCTGCGGCCCGGCGACGTGCTCGGCGCGGAGTTCCTGGGCGAGGTGGTGGAGGTCGGCCCCGGGGTCCGCCGACACCGCTCCGGCGATCGGGTGGTCGTCGGCGCGAGCGTGGCCTGCGGCGGTTGCTGGTACTGCCGCCAGGGCATGCACTCCTGCTGCGACAACGCCAGCGCCGACCTGCCCAGCGCCGACCCCGACCGGGCCCGCTCCGACGCCGGCTGCTTCGGCCGACCCCTGGCGGCGGGCGGTTTCGCGGGCGGCCACGCCGAGTACGTGCGGGTGCCGTACGCCGACGTGAGCGCCTTCCGGGTGCCGGACGCCGTCGACGACGACCGGGCGGTGTTCGCCGCGGACGTGGCGCCGACCGGGTGGCTCGCCGCCGAGTTGGGTGCGGTACGCCCCGGCGACGTGGTGGCGATCTGGGGCGCCGGGGCGGTGGGTCAGTTGACCGCCCGGGCGGCGGTGCTGCGCGGCGCAGCCCGGGTGCTGGTGGTGGACCGGCACGAGGAGCGGTTGCGGATGGCCGAGCGGCACTCCGACGCCGAGCCGCTCGACTATCGCCGCACCGACGTCGCTGCCGAGCTGCGCGACCGTAGCGGCGGGCGCGGGCCGGACGTGTGCGTGGTGGCGGTCGGCACGCCGCCGGCCCGGTCGAGGGCGGACCGGTTCGGTGGCCAGCACGCCGACCGACCGGACGCGCTGCGGGAGGCCGTGCACGCCTGTCGCAAGAGCGGCGTGGTGGTGGTGCTCGGCGGGACGGGCGGGTTCGTCGACGCGTTCCCGCTGGGTGCGCTGACCGAGCGGCGACTCACGCTGCGCGGCGCCGGTCGGCCCGATCTGCGGGACGTGCCGATGCTGCTGGACCGGATGGCCCGCGACGAGCTGCGGACCGAACACCTGGCCACCCACCGGCTGCCGTTGGCGCGGGGCCCCGAGGGGTACGCGCTGTTCCGGGACCGGGCCGACGGCTGCGTACGCACCGTGTTCACGCCGTGACCGTCTCCTCGTGATCGCTGATCGGCGACCACGAATGGCAGACTCTGAGGATGACTGGCGAGCGAACGTACGACGTGGTGCTGTTCGGAGCGACCGGGTTCACCGGCGGCCTGACCGCCGAATACCTGGCCCGACACGCGCCGGCCGAGCTGCGCTGGGCGTTGGCCGGGCGCAACCCGCAGCGCCTCGCCGCCGTACGGGATCGGCTCGCCGCTATCGACCCGAGCCTGGCCGAGCTGCCGCTGCTCACCGCCGACGTGACCGACGCCGACTCCCTGCGGGCGGTGGCGGAGAGCGCCCGGGTGGTGGCCAGCACCGTCGGCCCGTACGTCCACCACGGGGAGCCACTGGTCGGGGCCTGCGCCCGGGCCGGCACCGACTACCTGGACATCACTGGCGAGCCGGAGTTCGTCGACAGCATGTACGTGCGTCACCACGCCGAGGCGACACGCACCGGCGCGCGGCTGGTGCACGCCTGCGGCTTCGACTCCATCCCGCACGACCTGGGCGTCTGGTTCACAGTCAAGCAGCTGCCCGCCGACGTACCGATCACAGTGGACGGGTACGTGCGCGCCGGCGGCCGGTTCTCCGCCGGCACCTACCACTCTGCGCTCACCGCGTTCTCCCGTACCGGGCAGGCCAGCCGGGCCGCCCGGGACCGTCGGGCTGTCGAGCCGCGCCCCACCGACCGGCGGGTCCGGGCGGTGCCCGGCCGGCTGGCCCACTCGGCGGAGCTGGGGATCTGGACCGTGCCGCTGCCGACCATCGACCCGCAGGTGGTCCGCCGCTCGGCCGCGGCCCGCCCGGAGTACGGCCCGGACTTCCGCTACCGGCACTTCGCCGCCGTGAAGCGGCTGCCCACGGTGCTGGCCGGCGCGGCCGGGCTCGGCGCGCTGATCGGGCTGGTGAAGCTGCCGCCCAGCCGACGCTGGCTGCTCGGGCGGCTCGCGTCCGGGCAGGGGCCCACCGCGGCGCAGCGGGCGTCGTCCTGGTTCCGGGTCCGGTTCGTCGGCACCGGCGGCGGGCAGCGGGTGGTCACCGAGGTCGCCGGCGGTGACCCCGGCTACGACGAGACGGCGAAGATGCTCGCCGAGTCGGCGCTGTGCCTGGCGCTCGACGAGCTGCCGCCGACCGCCGGGCAGCTCACCCCGGTCGCCGCGATGGGTGACGCGCTGCTCGACCGGCTCGTCCGGGCCGGCCTCACCTTCCGGGTGCTCAAGCAGGAGACACGGGGGCCCTCGGCTTGACCCTCGACCGGGTCGAGGGGGCAGGATGCCCAGCGTGAGCGACCTGCACAGCATCGGCGAGCTGGCCCGGGCCAGCGGCCTGACCGTCAGCGCACTGCGCTTCTACGACTCGGCGGGGGTGCTGGAGCCGACCCTCGTCGACCCGGTGACCGGCTACCGCTGGTACACCGAGGGGCAGATCGCCCCGGCCCGGCTGGTGGCCGGGCTGCGTCGGATCGGCATGCCGGTGCCGGAGATCGCCGCCGCGGTACGCGCCGAGCCGGCAGTGGTGCACCAACTGCTCGATGCGCACCTGCGCAGGCTGGCCGACGGGCTCAGCGACGCCCGCCGCGAGGTCGACCGGCTCCGGGCCCTGGTGGACCCGGCCCCAACGACCGCCACCACACTCCTGGTCGCCCCCGCCGCCCTGGCCGCCGCGCTCGACGCGGTGCGCTTCGCCGTCGGCGTCGATCCGGAGCTGCCGATGCTCGCCGGCGTGCTGTTCGACGTGGAGTCCGACGGGGTCCGGCTCGTCGCCACCGACAGGTACCGGCTCGCCCTGGCTCGGGCCGGGGCCGACGTCGACGGGCCGCCGGTGCGGGTGTTCGTGCCGGTGGCCCTCGTCGACCAGCTCCGGCCGCTGCTCGACACGGCCGACACCTGGCCGGTACGGCTGAGCGTGGCGGGCGCGGACCTGCGGGTGCGGGTGGCCGACCGCACGCTGACCGGCGCCGCCCTGCCGTACGACTTCCCCGACTACCACCGGCTGCTGCGCAAGTCAGTCGGTGAGCGGCCGACCGCGCGGCGGATCCCGGTGGACGCGGCAGCGCTGCGCGCGGCGCTTGCCGACCCGGCGGCCCCCACCGTCGCCCGCGACCACGACGGCACGACCCGGGCGGTCACGGTTCTCGGCGTCGACGACAAGGGCGAGCTGCGGCTGCTTCCCGCCGCCGAGCTGGGCTCCGACGCGCTGCGGGTCGGGGTGGACGGTGGTTACCTGCTGGACGCGCTGAACGCGGCCGGCGCGCCGCAACTGGTGCTGGAGTTGGATGGGCCGATCGCCCCGCTGGCCGTACGCCGACCGGACGACGCGGACACCTACTCGGTGCTCATGCCGATCCGGCTGTAGAAATCCCTCGCGCTCCCCGTAGTCGGGTGGAAACGTGCGCGACGGTAACATCTGATGGTTCACCAGTGAACCCCGGACGGAGGCGTACGGAGCAGCATGCTCGACATGGAGTTGATCCGGAAGGATCGCGAGGCGGTGGCAACCGCGCTGGCGAAGCGTCTGGATCCCGCCGAGGTCACCCGTGCCCTGGACGAGATCCAGCGGCTCGACCAGGAACGCCGCGCCCTGATCACGGAGATCGACGCCGAGCGGCAGCGCCGCAAGGCCGAGGCCCGGGCGTACGCGCAGGCGAAGCGGGCCGGCGAGGAGCCGCAGGCCGCCGCGCCGGAGGCGGAGCGTAAGCAGCTCGCCGAGCTGGAGTCCCAGCTTGACGAGGTGCAGGCTCGGCTGCGCGACGCGATGAGTGAGCTGCCCAACCTGCCCAGCGACGACGTCGTGGCCGGCGGCAAGGAAGCCAACCGGGTGGTGAAGACCTTCGGTGAGCCGCCGGTGATCGAGAAGGTCCGCGACCACGTGGAGCTGAGCCGCGCGTTGGGCCTTGTCGACTACGAGCGCGGGGTCAAGCTCGGTGGGTCCGGTTTCTGGATCTACACCGGGGTCGGCGCCCGGCTGGAGTGGGCGCTGCTCAACTACTTCGTCGACCAGCACATCAAGGCCGGCTACGAGTTCCTGCTCCCGCCGCACCTGCTGCTGGACTCGGCCGGCTTCGCCGCCGGTCAGTTCCCGAAGTTCTACGACGACGTCTACCACCTGGACTCGGCGTCCGCCCCGCGTGGCCAGTTCCTGCTGCCCACGTCGGAGACGGCGATCCTCGGCGCGTACCAGGACGAGATCCTGGAGACCCCGAAGCTGCCGCTGAAGGCGTTCGCGTACACCCCGTGCTACCGGCGGGAGTCGGCCGGCTCGCACTCGGACGAGCGCGGCACGGTGCGGGGGCACCAGTTCAACAAGGTGGAGATCTTCCAGTTCACCCTGCCGGAGCAGGCCGACGCGGCGCTGGAGGAGATGCTCGCCCACGCCGAGAGCCTGGTCGAGGGGCTGGGTCTGCACTACCAGCGCACGCTGCTCTCCGCCGGTGACGCCAGCGCCTCGATGAAGAAGACCCTCGACATCGAGGTGTGGATGCCGAGCACCGGCAAGTACAAGGAGGTGTCGTCGGTCTCCTGGGCCGGCGACTACCAGGCTCGTCGGGCGGCCATCCGTTACCGCGAGCCGGGCGGCAAGCAGACCCGCTTCGTGCACACCCTCAACGGTTCGGCGCTGGCCACCAGCCGGCTCTTCCCGGCCATCCTGGAGCAGTACCAGCAGGCCGACGGCAGCGTCCTGGTCCCCAAGGTCCTCCAGGACCGCCTAGGTACCGACCGCCTAACCCCCCGCTAGCCCATCCCGGCGTTGATCATGAAGTTATTGCCCCTCGCCTCGGCGTGTCACGGCAATAACTTCATGATCGACGGGGCGGGGGCGGGAGCGCCTGGTTAGGGCTGCTGTCAGCAGGAGGGCCGCTAGGGCGGCTACGAGCAGGGCCGGGCCGACCGAGTCCAGGGTGTTGGCCAGGGTTCGTTGTAGCTGGGACGCCGCTTGGATGACCGGGTCGCCGAGGGCGTCGCGGCGGCCGGCGGCCAGGCGTAGCTCGTACCAGCCGTACCAGGCGACGTAGCCGCCGGCGACCAGCAGCACCAGGCCACTGAGTCGGGGCACCAGCGCGCCGGCGACGCGTAGCCGGGCCACCAGGCCGTCGCGCAGCAGCGCCACCCCGAGCGCGGCGACAGCCACCACCAGACCCATCCCGAGGGCGTACGCGCCGAACAGCGCCAACCCCTGACCGGTCGAGCCGGCCTGGAGGCTGGTCACCACGATGGCCAGGAACGGCGCGATGGCGCAGCCGAGCGACGCCAACGCGTACACCGCGCCGAACAGCGCCATCGACGGCCAGGACCGGGTCAACCGGGGCGCCCGGGCGGACCAGCCGGGGGCGGGCAGTCGACGGCCGGCGAGCAACCAGCAGCCGGCCACCACCAGCAGCACGCCGAGCGCCACCGTCAGCCACGGCAGGCGGGGCCGCAACCAGCCGGCCAGCGGCGCGAGCGCCAGGCCGAACGCGCCGAACACCAGCACGTACCCCACTGTCAGCCCGGCCGCCGCGGTGAGCGCGCGGCCGACCGCGCCGCGGGTGTCCGACGTCCCGGCGACCAACAGCGAGAGGTACGCGGGCAGCAACGCGAAGCCGCACGGATTGACCGCGCCGAGCATGCCGGCGGTCAGCGCGAGCAGCAGTGTGGCGGTCACGCCCCGGCCAGTGCGGCGACCTTGGCGGTGAGCGCCTCACCGTCGAGGAAGCCGTGGTGGACGACAGTGCCGTTCCGGTCGATGATCACGAAGATGCTCTGCTCGGTCACCTTGAACCGCTTCCAGAGCGCGCCAGCGGTGTCCTCGATCTGCTGCGTCGCGCCGAGGTCGAACTCGGTGACGAACTCCTTCATGGCCTTCCGCTCGCCCAGCCCGGCGACGCCCACGATCGGCACCGTGTCCCGGTACCTGGGTTCGATCTCGGCCACCGTCCAGGCCTGGCTGGCGCAGGTGGCGCACCACGGGGCCCAGAACCACAGGACCACCGGTTTGCCGGCGAGCCGTGCCGCGTCGAAGGCGGCCCCGCCGAGCGTGGTCCCGGTGAAGCGCAGGACGTCCGGGACCCGCGCCGCTGGCGGTTCGCCGGTCGGGGTGGACGCGGCGTCGGTCGGCGTGGGCGGGGCACCGGTCGAGGTCGGGGCCGATCCGGCGGCGGCGGGCCCACCCGGTGCGGTGCCGGTACAGGCGGCAACGTTGAACAGGGCCACCACGAGCGCCCCGGCGGTGGCGGCACGGCGAAGCTGCCCGGCCGCTGCCCAGCGGCGAAGCTGCCCGGCCCCTGTCCACGCCCTGCTGACCCGCATCCGCTTCTCCGTTTCCGGTCCGGAAGGGACCCTTGCTGGACCTGAGGCGTCGCTACTCGGCCTTGGCGAGTCGCAGCGCCAGCTCCGGGCAGACCTTGACCGCCTTCAGCGCGCCCTCGCGCAGCCAGGTCGGCACGGGGGTGGCCGGGAAGGCGGGATATCCGTTCGCGTCGAGCCGAATGAAGTCCGGTACGACGTGCGCGCAGAGGCCATGCCCGTCGCAGCGGGACCAGTCCAGTGTCAGCTTCTGCGGGTTCGCGTCGGGTGCCCCCGGCAGCCCCATCACGCCCTTGACCCGTCGGCCACAGCCGTCGCCGGTGCTGTGCAGCCGCAGGTCCTCGGCGAAGACCTCGATCGCCGAGAGCGCGAAGCGGGCGGTGCCGTCCGGGTGGCTGCACGCGCCCCGGCCCTTAACCTCGCCGGCGGCGGCGCGCACCACGTCCGCCGGTTGGCTGCCGGCGACGGCCAGGTCAACGGCGCGGGCCAGGTCCGGCAGGCCCATCTTGCACGGCCCGCACTGGCCGGCGGACTCGCCGGCCAGGTAGCGCACCACCTGGGCGGCCTCACCGAGCGGGCAGGTGTCGACGCCGAGCGGGACGATGATGCCGGCGCCGAGGGTGCCGCCGACAGCGGCCAGGCCCTTGCGGGATACCTCGGCCCTCTCCGCCGCCTCCGGGGTGATCCACTTGCCGTGGTAGCCGCCCATCAGGATGCCCTGGGTGGCCGGCACCTCGCACAGGTCGAGGACATCGCGCAGCGGCATACCGGCAGTGCATTCCACCACCGCCGGTCGGCCCGCCGCGCCGGTCACTGTGAGCAGCACGGTGCCCGGCTCGTCGTCGGTGCCGAGGGCCGCGTACTCGTACGGGCCCAGTCGGGCGCCGACGGCGAGCTGGGCGTACGTCTCGGCGTTGGAGAGCAGGGTGGGCAGGCCGCTGACCCCGGAGTCGCTGGAGCGCTTCTTGGTGCCCGGCGGGATGTGCGGCAGCCCGTTGATCCCGTTGACCAGTGCGCCGCCCTCGCCGGAGATGAACCGGTGCGGCACTGTGACGATCGTCGTCTGCACCGGCATCCGGCGCTCTTCGAGGGCCTCCATCAGCGAGTCACGGCCGACCCCGTCGTCCGCCACACCGATCACGATCTCGTCGGCGTCCAGCGCGTACGCGGCCAGCGCCGCCCCGTCCAGGACCAGGTGCGGGGCGCGGGTCAGCAGCACCTTGTCCTTCCAGCTGGCCGGCTCCCCCTCGGTGGCGTTGACCACCACCACTGCGGCGAGGTCCTGCCGCTCGCAGGACTCCAGCACCGCGCGCAGTTTGCGGGCGAACGGGAAGCCCGCCCCGCCCTTGCCCTTGAGCTGCATGCCCTCGGCGAGCTGGAGCAGCTGCGCCGGCTCCATCGGGCCGATCGGGCCGTGCACCTCCTCGTGCGCGAGCAGGTCGAGCCGGCCGTACTCGGCGAAGCCGGCGGTGAGCCGCGGTTCGCCCACACAGGCGACCGGTGGCACGGCGGTCCGCATCACTTCGCCTCACCCCGCAGCCCGGCCCAGTACGCCCCGTCCACAGCGTCGGCGCTGGCCTTGCGGCGCTTGGACTTGCCCTCGCCGGCTGCTCGTCGAGCACGTCGGGACGCCAGGTCGACAAGGGTCGGGGTGTCGTCGACGGGCGGCGCCACCTCGTCCGGCACGTACCGGGCCGGCGGACGCCAGTAGTCCGGCTCCTCGGGCAGGTCGTCCTCGACGCTGTGCCGGCCGCTGCCGCTGCGCGGCGCCGACGAGATCG
This sequence comes from Micromonospora sp. NPDC048842, assembly GCF_040649935.1. Taxonomy (NCBI): domain Bacteria; kingdom Bacillati; phylum Actinomycetota; class Actinomycetes; order Micromonosporales; family Micromonosporaceae; genus Micromonospora; species Micromonospora sp. NPDC048842. The sequence continues at coordinate 275,510 of NZ_JBEZGK010000004.1, forward strand.
GGCTGCTGGAGATCGGGCCGGCCGAGATCGGCTCGACGGAGATCGGGCCGGCGGAGATGGGCTCGTTGGCCTGCCACCGGCGTGGACTGTCCCACGGCTCCTCGGCGTCGTCGAAGGTCGGCTGCGGTGGGGCCGAGTAGCGACTGCCGTCGTCCTCGCTGCGGGACCGGCGACCGGACCGCTCAGAGGTCTGGTCGTCGGCGCGTCGCCGGCCGGTCGGTACGTCCTCGTCCCGGGTGCGGGAGCCGCGTCGCCGGCTCACCGGCTCCAGCTCCTCCTCGTCGCGTCGGAACGTGCCGGTGTCCTCCACGCTGCGGCGGGCCGATCGGCTGGTAGTGGTCTCCTCGGCCCGCCGGCTGCGCGAGGACCGTTCGGTGTCGCGGCGGGCAGCCGGCTCCTCCTCCCGCCGACGTCGGCTGGGCCGGGTCGGCTCGACGAGGGAACCGGGCTCGGGCACCACCGGGACGGTGAACCGTTCCGGGTCACGTCGTGCGGCCGGCGCGGCCCAGGTGGCGGTGGTGGTCTCCGCCCAGGCGGGACGCTTGTCGGCGGCCTTGCTGCGCCGACCCAACCCGGCCAGCAGCGATCGGGCGGTCTTCGCCTCCTCGGCCCGGCCGGCCATCACCGCGTTACGCACCGCTGCCTGGTGCTGCTCGCGGCTGCGCCGACCGATGGTGACCGAGAACCGGACCAGCAGGGCCAGCACCACCAGCAGAATGCAGCCCAGGTAGCTGAACATCACCCAGGGCGCCGCGGCCCGACCGGCGTTGAGGCCGTGAAAGACAGCGAACGGCCAGGCCAGGTAGGCGGTGGAGTGCAGCGTGCGCCACAGCCACTTCGGACCGACGTCGGCGAAGCGGGCGCGGATGATGCCGGTCCAGATCACGCTGACCATCAGCAGTGCGGCGACAGTGCCGAGCCCCACGTAGAGCCCTCGGCCACCGACGAACGGCACCAGCGCGTCGGTCGCCGCCGCCCGCCCGGTGGCGATCTTGGTGAGGACGTGGAAACCGAGCCCGGCCACGCCCAGCACGCCGGTGGCCCGGTGCGCCGACTGCATCAGCACCCGGTGCGAGATGCGCAGCACCAGCCGGTCGGTGGCGAGCAGGCCGAGCATCACGGTGAGGCTCAACGCCACCAGGGAGACCACCCCGGCGAAGAACTCGGTGAAGAAGAAGCCGTACGCGTACGCCGTCTGACCGGCGCCGGTCAACATGATCGCCGCCCAGAGCGCGGCGAGCACCGACGCGATCAGCAGGGCGCTCGCCGATCGCGACGGGGTGCGCACCCCCCGACTGCTGGCGCTGGTCCGGACCGTCGCCGCCTTCTTGTCCTGCTGTGCCCGGGCCATCTGCTCCTCGATCGTCTCGCGGCGGCGTACCACCGGCCGACCCCTGCTCCCCCATCCAGTACGGACCGGCGGGGCGCGCGGATCACCCGCCGACGGAAATTTCTCTGCCGAAATCGAACCGAGGGGCGCGGCAGTGCGTTGTACCCGCTTCCCCCACCGATCTGGACAGTGACGAATGTCCATGCATTGACAGTCGCCGCAACACGCTTGTAACCTTTCAGCAAATTTCAGCCAGGCTTGCAAGATTCCGGCAAGCCGGCACTCCCCCACCGCACCACCACCCCCGCTCCCGTCAGGAGTCCCCATGCACCGACGTCGACGCGGCTCGGCGCTCCTCGCCCTCGGCCTGATCGCCAGCCTGCTCGTCCCCACCGCCGTGACGGCACCCCCGGCCGCCGCCGCCCCGTCCGGCGGCAAGAAGGTCATCGTCCAGCTCTTCGAGTGGAACTGGCCCTCGGTGGCCAGCGAATGCCAGAGCACCCTCGGCCCGAAGGGCTACGGCTTCGTGCAGGTCTCGCCCCCGCAGGAGCACGTGCGGGGCAACCAGTGGTGGCTGGCCTACCAGCCGGTCAGCTATCGGATCGAGTCCCGCAAGGGCACCCGGGCCCAGTTCCAGTCGATGGTGAACACCTGCCACGCGGCCGGGGTCAAGGTGATCGTCGACGCGGTGATCAACCACATGTCCGGTCAGGACAACGGCGGCACCGGCTGGGCCGGCTCGTCCTACTCGCACTACGACTACCCGGGCATCTACCAGACCCAGGACTTCCACCACTGTGGGCGCAACGGCGGCGACGACATCGCCAACTACAACGACCGGTACGAGGTGCAGAACTGCGAGCTGGTCAACCTCTCGGACCTCAGGACCGAGTCGGACTACGTCCGCACGAAGATCGCCTCGTACCTCAACGACCTGCTCTCGCTCGGCGTCGACGGCTTCCGGATGGACGCCAGCAAGCACATGCCGGCCGCCGACATCGCCGCCATCAGGGGCAAGCTGTCCCGCTCCGCGTACATCGTGCAGGAGGTCATCCACGGCGCCGGCGAGCCGGTGCAGCCGACCGAGTACACGGGCAACGGTGACGTGCACGAGTTCCGCTACGGCAAGGACCTGGCCCGGGTGTTCCGCTCCGAGCGGTTGGCGTACCTGCGCAACTTCGGCGAGGGCTGGGGGCACCTGCCCACCGGCTCGGCCTCGGTGTTCGTCGACAACCACGACACCCAGCGCGACTCCGGTGGTGTGCTGACCTACCGCGACCGGGGCATCTACGCGCTGGCCAACGCCTTCATGCTGGCCTGGCCGTACGGCTCCCCGACCGTCATGTCCAGCTACACCTTCAGCAACCGGGACGCCGGCCCACCGTCGGACGGCGCCAACAAGACGCTCAACGCCACCTGCTACTCCGGCTGGGAGTGCGAACACCGCTGGCCGGTGATCGCCAACATGGTCGGCTTCCGCAACGCCACCGAGGGCGCCGGCGTGGCCAACTGGTACGACAACGGCAACAACCACATCGCGTTCAGCCGCAGCGGCAAGGGCTTCATCACGGTCAACGACGAGGACGCCGCTGTGAACGGCCGCTCCTACTACACGGGGCTGCCCGCCGGTCGATACTGCGACGTCATCCACGGCACGTACGCGAGCGGCACGTGCAGCGGACCGGTGATCACGGTGGACGGTAGCGGCTGGTTCGCGACGAACGTGCCGGCGCACGACGCCGTGGCCATTCACATCGGCGCGCGAATCTGATTCGACAGGGGCCTCCGGACGGCGGGTCTCGCCGAACCGGGGGCCCCGAAGCATCAGCCACCATAGAGTGGTTTCGTGCCGTTTGACCGAAAGACTCCGTACCGTCGTCGCGGCGTCTGGGTGGCCGCCGCGATCGGCGTACCCGCGCTGCTGGTGACCGCGCTGCTTGTCGGCCAGGCCCTCACCCCCAGCTCGACGGCCCCCGACGACCGCAACGTGGTGGTAGCCGACCCGACTCCGAGCAGTGTGGACCAGAGCCCGGAGGAGTCGATCCCTCCGGCCGCGCCCGCCCCGGACGGGCTGCCGGTTGTCGACTACGACCCCGCACCCGGAGGGTTCCCCGCCGACCCGGACACCATGGACGTCACACCGCTGACCGAGGGCGTGCACCCGACCAGACGGATCGCCGCGTACGACGCGCCCGGCGGTCGGCCGCGCGCCTTCCTCGAACCGACCATCCGCGGTGTCGAGCTGACAATGCCGATCGCCCAGCGGCGCGCCGGCTGGACGGCCGTCCTGCTGCCCTCGGCCAACCGCCGGCTCGCCTGGCTGCCGCCCGGCGGGTTCGAGACGGTGCCGCTGCGCGACCAGATCGTTGTGGAACGCAAGGTCCACCGGCTCACCTGGTACCGGGCCGGCAAGGCGGTGCGCACCTGGGAGGTCAGCCTCGGCCAGTCGGGCCAGGAGACTCCACTGGGGCGGACCTTCATCCTGGGCCGCACCCCACCGCCGGAGGAGGTCTACGGCGGGGTGGACATCTACGCCCTCGGTTCGGTGCCCGACGACCCGGAGTCGGTGCCGTCCGGGCTGCGCGGCGCGCACATCGGGGTGCACACCTGGCACCACGACGACGAGCTGGGCGAGAACACCACAAACGGTTGTATCCGGCTGACCCGCAGCGGTCAGCGGGAACTGCTCGCCGAGGTCCGTCCCGGAAGCAGCGTCGTCGTGGTCGACCAACTGGCCGCCCCGCCGCCGACCGCCTGAGCGCCGGCCGGCAGCGTCACTCGCCGAGCAGCCAGCCGTTCTGCTCGGCGACCCGGATCGCGTCGGCCCGGTTGCGGGCACCGGTCTTGCCGATCGCCGCGGACAGGTGGTTGCGTACCGTCCCCTCGGAGAGGTGCAACGCCCTGGCCAGGTCGGCGGCGCTGCCACCGCCTCGCGCGGTCCGCAGCACCTCGGTTTCCCGCTCGGTCAGCGGGCTGACCCCGGCGGCCAGGGTCTCCGCGGCCAGCGTCGGGTCGACCACCCGCAGGCCGGCGTGCACCCGGCGGACCGCGTCGGCGAGCTGCCGGGCCGGGGTGTCCTTGACAACGAAACCGCTCGCACCGGCCTCCATCGCCCGGCGCAGGTAGCCGGGTCGGCCGAAGGTGGTCACCACCAGCACCCGGCAGGTCGGCAGCGCGGCCCGCAACGCCGCGGTGGCGGCGATTCCGTCCAGGCCGGGCATCTCCACGTCCAGCAGGGCGACGTCCGGGGCGCTGCGTCGAGCCTCGGGCACCACCTCGTCGCCCCGGCCGACCTCGGCGACCACCGTCAGGTCCTCCTCCAGCGAGAGCAGGGCGGCCAGCGCGCCCCGGACCAGCGCCTGGTCGTCGGCGAGCAGCAGCCGGATCGGCGTGGAACCGCCGCTCACCGGGCCTCCCCCGGCGCGTGCACCCGCAGCAGAAAACCGTCGCCCGCCGGCCGACGGCCGACCGTCACCACCGCGTCCAGCCGCCGCGCCCGCTCCCGCAGGCCGACCAGCCCGTGCCCGCTCGGGTCGGGTGTGGACGGGCCACGACCGTCGTCACTGATCTCGACCCGATCCGGGTGGACCCGGATCACGCAGCATCGCGCCCCGCTGTGCCGGACCACGTTTGTCACCCCTTCCCGTACCGCCCAGCCGAACAACCGGTCCCACTCCTCCGGCAGCGCCGGCACCTCGGTCGACACGTCCGCCGCGATGCCCGCCGCGGCCAGCGCGGAGCGGGCGCCGGCCAGCTCCGCGGCGAGACTGACCTCGCGGTACGCCCCGACCGTCTGCCGTACGTCGGCCAGCGCGGCCCGGGCCAGCGCCTCCACCTCGGCGATCTCGACGGCGGCCCGCTCCCGGTCGACCTCGATCAGACGCCCTGCCAACTCGGCCTTGATCGCCACCACTGTCAGCGAGTGTCCGAGGATGTCGTGCAGGTCGCGGGCGGCGCGGGACCGCTCCTCGGCGACCGCGAGCCGACCGATCTCCTGTTGGGCGGCGCGCAGTTCGCTGTTGCGCTGGGCCAACTGGGACACCCCGAACATGGCGAACGAGGCGAGCAGCACCGCGAAGACGATGCCGTTCTCCGCCTCCCACCCCGGCACCAGCCAGGAGGCCAGCACGGGGGTCACCGCGCAGAGCACCACGACGGCCAGCGCCTCCCACGGCGGCAGCAGGAACACCGCCGCCGCGGCCACGTAGACAAGGGTGGCCAGCCAGTCCCCTTCGGTGCCCGGGAGGCTGGCCAGACCCACCGCGAGCAGCAGCGCCAGCCCGACCCGCGCCCGACCCGTCGGAATCGGCAGCATTGACTGGCGCAGCTTGCGGGCCCACTGGAACAGCAGCACGTAACCGATGCCGAAGACGACCAGGGCCACCACGCCGAGGGCCCGCCGCCACGGCTCCGGCTGGTGCAGCGCTGTGGCGAGCGGCACGTTGAGGAAGAACAGCCAGACGGCGGCCAGCAGCCAGCCGGTGACCCGCCAGTGGCGGCTCACCGGCCAGGGCTGCCCGGTCGAGAGGTCCATCGGGTTCACGCTAGCGGTCGCGGCCGGTCAGACCCGCGCGGTGTCCCGGCGGAACAGCCGGGCCGCGCCGACGCCGAAGAGCAACGCCCAGACGACGAGGTTCGCCACCGCCGCCATGCTCACCCCGTCGCCGGTCAGTGGGGCGCGGGCCAGCACGCCCATGCCGTACACCGGGGTGAACTTCGCGACCTGCTGGAGCACGTCCGGCAGCACCTCGACCGGGACGAACAACCCGCCGAACATGGCCAGCACCGCCAGGACGGGGCCGATGATCTGCATGACGTTCTCGGCCGGCGCCAGGTAGCCGATGAAGAGACCGAACGCGGCGAAGACCAGCGAGCCGACCCAGGCGGCGAGCCCGGACAGCAGCCAGACGTACGCCGGGACGCGAACGCCGGCCACGGCACCCACCAGGAACTCGATGACGACCGCGAGCAGACCGAGACTCATCGCGGTGATCAGCTTGGTCGCCACGTACGCCGCCGGGCGCAGCGGGGTGAGCCGCAGTTGCCGGCTCCAGCCCAACGCCCGCTCGGTGGCCACCGCGCCACCGACGCTGGTGGTGGCCACCATCGCCGCGTAGACGGCCAAGCTGATCATCACGTACGCCGTCACCGGCCGACCGTTGTCCAGTGACTGCCCGCCCTGCGGCAGGCCGAAGATGAGGAAGAAGACGCCCGGCATGATCAGCGTGAAGGCGAGGGTGCGGCGGTTGCGCAGCACCCGGCGCAGCTCGATACCCAGGGCGCCGGGAGCGAACCCGCCCAGCGCGGGCAGCCGACGGTCCGGCTCGGTGACAGCGGCGCGGGTGGGGGTGGAGATGGTCATCTCAGGCTCCGGTCTGCGCTGTGGTCAGGGCGAGGAAGGCGTCCTCGAGGTTGCGGGAGGTGATCTCGACGTCCCGGGCGGCGGTCCGGGTCAGCAGGTGCCGGGCGACGGCGTCCGAGTCACCGGTCCGCACCAGCACGCTGTCGCCGCGCACCTCCACGGCGTCCACGCCGGGCAGGGCGGCGAGCGCTGCCTGGTCGGCGCCGGGCAGGGTGGCCCGCACGGTACGGCCGGCGGCCAGGTTCTTGATCTCCGCGGTGGTGCCGTCGGCGACGATGCGCCCCTGTCGGACCAGCACGATCCGGTCCGCGTACGCGTCCGCCTCGTCCAGGTAGTGGGTGGCGAAGATGACTGTCCGTCCCCGCCGGGCGTCACGGCGCAGGGCCTGCCAGAAGTCGCGCCGACCCTCGACGTCCATGCCGGTGGTCGGCTCGTCGAGCACCATCAGGTCCGGGTCGGGCAGCAGGGCCAGCGCGAAGCGCAGTCGTTGCTGCTGACCGCCCGAGCAGCGCCCGACCACCCGGTCGGCGATGTCGGTGATACCGGCCCGCTCCAGCACCTCCGCCGCCGGGCGGGTGTGCCGGTAGAAGTGGGCGGTCATCCGTACCGTCTCGCCCACCGTGAGGTCCTTGAGCAGCCCACCGGTCTGGAGTACGGCGGCGACCCGACCTCGGGCCACCGCTTCGTCAGGGGTGCCGCCGAGGACGCGGACGGTGCCCGTGTCCGGGCGGGACAGCCCGAGCAGCATGTCGATGGTGGTGGTCTTGCCCGCGCCGTTCGGGCCGAGGAACGCCACCACCTCGCCGGGCTGCACCCGTAGGCTCAACCCGTCGACAGCGGTGACCGTGCCGAAGCTCTTGGTGAGGCCGTCCAACTCGACAGCCGGATGCGTACTGGTCATGCCACTGATGCTCCGGTGGGGCGTACCCCGATGCCCGGAGCGGTCGTCACGCTCCGACCGTGACATTTGTCAGGGCGGCCGGATTCCGGACGGGCACAGCGGGTAACCGCCGGGCCGAACCGCGACACCGGGAGGACGCGATGGGTGCCACGCCGCAGGGTCAGGTCGACACGGTCGTGCTGATCCACGGGCTCTGGATGACGCCGCGTAGCTGGGAGGGGTGGGCCCGGCGGTACACCGAGCGCGGCATGCACGTCATCGCCCCCGCCTGGCCCGGCATGGACCGGTCAGTGGAGGAGTTGCGCGACGACCCCGGCCCGATCGCCGAGCAGAGCATGGCCACGATCGTGGCGCACTACGACCGGATCATCCGGGCGCTGCCCCGCCCGCCGATCATCATGGGGCACTCGTTCGGCGGCCTGTTCGCCCAGGTCCTTGCCGACCGGGGTCTCGGCGCGGCGGTGGTGGGAGTGCACCCTGCTGCGGTGAAGGGCGTGCTCAAGGTGCCACTGAGTCAGCTGCGCTCGGGCTTTCCGATCCTGCGCAGCCCCGCCAACCGGGGCAAGGCCGTCCCGTTCACCCCTGACGACTTCGCCTACGCCTTCGGCAACACGATGAGCCGCGAGGACTCCGACCGGGCCTGGCGGCGCTACGCCGTCCCCGGCGCCGGGCGGGTCTTCTTCGAGGGCGCGTTCGCCAACCTCGACCCGCGCTCGCCGGCCCGCGTCGACGTCGGTCGCAACGACCGGGCGCCGCTGCTGCTGATGGCCGGCGAGGTCGACCACGTGGTGCCGGCTTCGGTGGTCCGCGCCAACGCCGGGCTCTACCAGAAGTCCCGGGCCCTGACCGCGTACGAGCAGTTCGCCGGCCGATCGCACTTCACCGTCGGCCAGGACGGCTGGGAGCAGATCGCCGACTACGCGCTGGACTGGGCGCTGCGCGCGGCGGCATTGCCCCGCGAGATGACCATCGCCAGCGAGACCCCCCGCCGCTGACCTGGGCTCGGCGCCAGACAGGCGGGCATGATCCACTCGTCGTCCATGACGTCGGGGTATCCCTGGCGCCAGAACACCCCGACTTCACGAAAGCGGAGTGGATCACACCGTTTGCCTGAGTCCTCGGCATGCCCACGGTCTGGCGGGGTATCTCGGTGGGATGAGGGCCAGTTTCCGGCTTGGCCGGGTCGCGGGAGTGCCGGTCGGCGTCAACTGGAGCGTGCTGGTCATCTTCGCGTTGATCGCCTGGGGCTTGGCAGCGAACCAGTTCCCCCGTTCGTACCCCGACCGCTCGTCGGTGGCGTACCTGATCGCCGGGCTGGCCGCGGCGGTGGTGTTCTTCGTCGGCCTGCTCGCCCACGAGGTGTCGCACGCGATCGTCGCCAAACGCAACGGGCTGACTGTCGACGGCATCACGCTGTGGCTGTTCGGCGGCGTGGCCGAGTTGCGGGGCGAGCCGCGTGACCCGGGCGCCGAGTTGCGCATCGCAGGCGTCGGCCCACTGGTCAGCCTGCTGATCGGGGCGTTCTTCGGTGCCATCGCGGCGCTGCTCGCGCTGGCCGGGCAGGGCGGGCTGCTGTTCGGGGCGGTGGCCTGGCTGGCGGGGATCAACGTCCTGCTGGCCATCTTCAACGTGTTGCCGGCCGCGCCCCTGGACGGTGGCCGGTTGCTGCGCGCCGCGGTCTGGAAGGCCACCGGTGACCGGACCCGCGCCTCAGTGGTCGCCGCCCGGGCCGGCTGGGTGCTGGGTGTGCTGCTGATCGGCCTGGGGTTGTGGCAGTTCCTGTCCGGTGTGGGTTTCGGCGGGCTGTGGTTGGCGCTGATCGGCTGGTTCCTGATCGGGGCGGCCGGGATGGAGGAGCGGCAGGCCCGCACCGGCACCGCGCTGCGCGGGATTCGGGTGGGCGATGTGATGACCCCGCAGCCGCAGACCGCCTCGGCGCAGATGACTGTCGCGGACTTCGTCGACCACTACCTGTTCGCGTACCGGCATTCGGCGCTGCCGCTGACCGAGGACGGCCGGCCGACCGGCCTGGTCACCGTCGACCGGGTGCGGGGCGTGCCGCCGGAGCGGCGGGCGTCGACCACGCTGGCCGAGGTGGCCTGTCGAGCCGACGAACTGGTGCTGGCCCAGCCCGGCGAACAGCTCAACGACCTGCTCCCCCGGCTCTCCGAGTGCGCCGACGGCCGCGCCCTGGTGGTGACCGAGGACGGCCGTCTGACCGGCATAGTCTCCCCCAGCGACATCAGCCGCGCCGTCCAACGCAGCACCCTCCGCACCCCCACCCCCTCCCGGTGATGCGGGGCAGGGGGCAGGGGGCAACGGGTCAGGAGTGGGGGCAGGTGTTGCGGTACTCCTGGATGGTTGTCGAGGCGGGGGGTGCGGGGCAGAGGAACTGGTCGTAGCGGGTGTCGTCGTCAACGAAGCGCTTCAGCCAGGAGATGCTGTACTTGGCGACAGTCACGTTCGTCGAGGTGGGCGCGGAGTGGCTGGCGTTGTTGAGTTCCAGGTACGCCTTGTCCAGCGTGGACGGCAGGCTGGTGTAGAAGGGCTCCGAGTGCGACGAGACCGGCGCCACCGAGTCGTTCTCCGCGCCGACCACAAGCGTCGGCACCCGTACGCCGGACCAGTTCTTGACCGTGTGCCAGCCGGTCAGCGGGATCGCGGCCTGCAACTGCGGTCGTGAGTTCGCCGCCGAGAGGCTGCCGCCGCCGCCCATCGAGTGCCCCATCACGGCGAGCCGGTTGCGGTCGATCCGGGTACGCACGCCGCTGGTGTTGGTGAGGTAGTCCAGGGCTGCGAGCAGTTGCGTGCCCCGGCTGGTCGGCTGGTCGTAGCGGGACAACGTGTCGATCGTGATCACCACGAAGCCCTGCGAGGCGAGGCGCGGCCCCAGCCAGGCCACGCTGGACTGGGTGGCGGTGTAGCCGGGTGAGATCGCCACAGCGCCGAAGGTGCCCTCGGCGGTGCTGGTCGGGTAGTAGATCGTTCCTCCCCGGAACCCGCTGACGCTGGAGGCAGCGACGGTGCTCTGGGCGATGGCGAACGCACCGCGGCTGGCCTCGATGCTGGCCACTGTGGGGGCCGGGCCGCGCTCGTACGGGCTGGCTGCGGCGTGGGCGGCCGGCGCTGCGCCCAGTCCGGCGCCGAGCACTGCCAGGGCGAGCGCCCACCGCAGACCGCGGCGGGGACGAGGGGCGACTGGTTCGGGGGTGATGGCGGGTACGGGCTGCATGTCTCGCTCCGAGGGGTGGAGCCGACGGTCCCGGGACGGGGACCGGACGATGAGACTCATCGACAAACATCAGTGTCTGTCGATGGTCTTCCACCCCACCAATCCCAGCCGCCCCATGCCACGGCGCTATGGCACGCGCTCGGTCAGCGGGGGAAGTAGCGGTCCAGGGCGTCGGTGCGGAACGTGCCCGTCGGGTCCAGGTCGGCCAGGAGCGCGGCGAAGTCGGCGTACCTCGGGTAGCGGGCGGACAGCTCCGCCGGGTCGGTGACGAAGACCTTGCCCCAGTGTGGGCGGGGCGCGAAGGGCGCCAGCCGCTCCTCCACGGCGGCCACCACGGGCAGCACCGCCGCGGTGTCGTCGACCCAGGTGAAGTGCAGCACGAAGCTGTCCCGCCGGTAGTTCGGGCTGAGCCACAGCTCGTCGGCCGCGACCGTCCGCAGCTCGGACACCAGCAGCACCGGGGCGATCAGGTCGGCCAGGTCGTCCAGCGCGGCGAGCGCGTCAGCCGCCGCCGTACGGGCGACGTGGTACTCGGACTGCAGTTCGTCGCCGCTGCTCGGGGTGAAGCCGAGCTTGAAGTGCGGCAGCCGCTCGTGCCACGGGCCCGGCTCGCCGAGCTGCGGGGTGCAGTTCTCCGCCGGCATCCCGAGCACCGGGTGCCGGGGCTGGTCGGCCGCTGTGGTGCCCAGCCAGTCCGCCGAAGGTTGCGGCTGGTCGGCCAACTGCTTGCGCCACACCTCGCGCAGCCGGGGCGTACGGAAGTCGGTGAAGACACTGACGCTGTACGCCGAGCCGAGCGCCTCGTCCAACGCCGTCCGGTCCAGGTCGAGGCGTACGTACTGGCGCAGCGCGAAGGTCGGCACCACGTCCAGGGTCACGCGGGTGACCAGGCCGAGCGCGCCGAGCCCGACCACCATGCCGGCGAACGTGTCGGTGTCGCTGTCGACCCGGAGCAGATCGCCGTCGGCGGTGACCAGCTCCAGGCCGGCGACAGCGCTGGCCAGGTTGCCGTGGGTCTGGCCGGAGCCGTGGGTGGCGGTGGCCACCGCACCGGCCACCGAGATGTGCGGCAGCGAGGCGAGGTTCGCCAGCGCGTACCCCTGGGTGTGCAACTGTCGGGCGAGGTCGCCGTAGCGCAGCGCGCCGCTCACTGTGACCTGTCCCCGCTCGTGGTCCACCTCGACGACCGGGGGCAGCCCGGCGAGGCTGACCAGGTCACCGTCGGTGTCGCCGAGACTGTTGAAGGAGTGCCCGCTGCCCACCGCCCGGATCCGGCTGCTGCCGGCGACGAGCCGGCGCAGTTCGTCGACGGAGGTGGGGCGGTGGAACGCCTTCGCGGCGTACCGCACGTTGCCGGCCCAGTTGCGGCGCGGAACCTCAGTGGTCGACGCGGCGTGCGATCCCTGCGCGGTCATGTGGCGGTCTCCCGATCGGTGCTCTGCTGGTCGGCCAACGCGGTGACGAGGGCGTCCAGAACCGTATCCGTCTGGAACGTGCCGTAACCACGTTGGGCGACCGGCAGACCGGCAGTGATGGCGCGTTCGATCTCTCCGCGGGCCGCCTGCCGGGCTGACGCGTCCCCGGACATCAGCGCGTCCTGGCCGCGTCGGATCAACCGGTCGACCCGGTCCATCTGGTAGCCCCGCAGGCCGACCGGGAGCTCCGGGGTCTCGAAGGCGGCGCGACGCAGCGCGAGCAGGTCGACGAAACGGCCACCGGCATGTTGGGTGAGCGCTGCGGACACCTGCTCGGGCTGCTCACGGACCTGGTCGAGGACGAGCAACTCGACGGCTGCTCGGCCGTCGAGCGGGTGGCGGGCGGTCACCAGCTCACGCGGCACGGCCTGCACCGGCACCATCAGCAGTCGTGGCGGCTCCGGATGGCCGTCGCGTCGGGGCGGCTCGTCGAGGACCAGCACGTCCACCTCGGCCCACCCGATCTCCCGACGCAGGCCGGGCCGCCGGATGCTGAGCCCGTCCGCGTGGATCCTGAACCGGAACGGCCGCATCGCGCTGACCAGCGCCACCGCGCCGAGCGCGATCGCCCCCACCGCGATGATCGTCCGTAGCAGGGCGCCGTCGCTGCGATAGACCAACAGGAGCACTCCACCGAGTACGCACACCAGGGCGAGCGCACGGGCCCCCCGATTCCGGCGCAATTCCACGCTCGGACCCCCGTTTCATGACCGTGGCGTCGGTCCCGACATCTTCCGCCAGACCGGGCACCAAGGACACCGGTCGATCGGGCACGGTTGTTCTCGTCGTCGTCGGGGAACCCTACGCCCATGAGCAGCTACCGCGATCCGGCCGCACGAGGTGACGTCTTCCCCTCCGAGGAGGAGCTGGACCCCACCGGCACCGAGGTCGAGCAGGCCAGCGCACCGCCGGCCGGCGGGCTTCCGAGCCACCCGTCGCCCACCCCCGGCCCTCGACCGACACCGGCGCCCGCGCCCGCCCCGACGCCGGTGCCGGCACCCGGCCCGCCGCCGCGGGCCAGTGGCGCACAGTCGATCGTGACGCGTCACCTGGACGGCTCGGTGGAGGTGGTCACCGACCTCGACGGTGACGGCGTCGCCGACGTCGTCCAGATCGACGTGGACGGCGACGGGATTCCGGACATCACCTACGTGGACAGTGACCGCGACGGGCGGCTGGACACCGTGCTGGGTGACCCGAACGCGGTCGGGACGGGCGTCCACCGGGCCTGACCGGCGGCGGCGTCCCCATGGCCACCGATCGACTCAGAGCTTTGCCATCACCTCGCTGGCGACCAGCTCCAGGTGGTCCAGGTCGCTGAGGTCCAGCACCTGGAGGTAGAACCGCTCGCTGCCGATCTCCGCGTACCTGCCGATGGTGTCCAGCACCTCGGCGGGAGTCCCGGCCAGACCGTTGGCCCGCAGCTCGTCCGGTTCGCGGCCGATGGCGGCGGCCCGCCGGGCCACCTCGGCGTCGTCGCGCCCGCAGCAGAGCACCAGGGCGTTGGACCAGACCATTCCGCCCGGGTCCCGGCCGATCTCGGCGCAGGCCGCGCGGACCCTGTCGAACTGCGCCGCGGTGTCCGGCACCGAGGCGAACGGCAGGTTGAACTCGTCCGCGTAGCGGGCGGCCAGCCGAGGGGTGCGCTTCGGGCCCGTCCCGCCGAGCAGGATCGGAGGACGCGGCTGCACGGGCTTGGGCAGGGCGGGCGAGTCCCGGACCGGGTAGCACCTGCCGTCGTGGTCGAACCGCTCCCCCGGCGGCGTGGCCCAGAGCCCGGTGATGACGGCGAGCTGCTCCTCCAGCCGGTCGAACCGCTCGGCCAGGGGCGGGAACGGGATGCCGTACGCGCTGTGCTCCTCGGCGTACCAGCCGGTGCCGATGCCCAGCTCCACCCGGCCGCCGCTCATCTGGTCGACCTGCGCGACTGTGATCGCCAGCGGGCCGGGCAGCCGGAAGGTGGCGGCGGTCATCAGCGTGCCGAGCCGGATGCGGCTGGTCTCCCGGGCCAGGCCGGCGAGCGTGGTCCACGCGTCGGTGGGGCCGGGCTCGCCGCTCACGTCACCCATCATCAGGTAGTGGTCGGAACGGAAGAACGCGCCGTAGCCGGCGTCCTCCGCGCAGCGGGCGACGGCGAGCAACTGGTCGTAGCTGGCGCCCTGCTGGGGCTCGGTGAAGATCCGAAGTTCCATGATCCGAGCATAGGGAGCCGATCGGCGGTGCCGCGTCGGGACGGCGACTGTCGTCGTATGCTTTGACAGTCATATGACGGAGAAGGCATATTGGAAAGGTGTCCACCGACGCCTTCACCGTCCTCGCCGAGCCCACCCGGCGCCGGATCCTCGATCAGCTCCGCGACGCCGAACGCAGCGTCGGCGAGCTGGTCGACGGGCTCGGAGTCAGCCAGCCAGCCGTCTCCAAACACCTGCGGGTGCTTCGCGACGCCGGCTTCGTCACCTGCCGGACGGCCGCCCGACAGCGGATCTACCGCCTCGACCCCGGCCCACTACGGGACGTCGACGGCTGGCTCGACCCGTACCGGCGACTCTGGGCCCGACACCTGGACGCCCTGGAACGGCACCTCGACAGTCAGGAGCAGTGAATGGACCGCGACGCGTTCCGCCCGAGCCCACCCGCCGACGTGCGCGCCGAGCCCACCGACGGCGGCGCGACACTCGTCTTCGTCCGCGACCTGCGGCATCCGCCGGCCGCCGTCTGGGCGGCACTGACCGACCCGGCCCAGCTCGCGCAGTGGGCGCCGTTCCTCGCCGACCGCGACCTCGGCAGCGCCGGCGCCGCCGTCCTCACCCTCATCGACGGCGAGACCACCCAGGAAGACCCGGCGGCGGTACGCCGGGCCGAGCCGCCGCACCTGCTGGAGTACACCTGGGGCGACGACCTGCTGCGCTGGGAGCTGAGCCCGCTGGGCAGCGGCACCCGGCTCACCCTGCGGCACACGGTCGCCGACCGGGGCATCGTGCCGATGGTCGCGGCCGGCTGGCACCTCTGCCTCGACGTGGCAGACCGGTTGCTCGACGGCGACCCGGTCGGCCCGATCCGCGGCGCGGAGGCCAAGGATTACGGCTGGCCCGAGCTGCGCGACGCGTACGCCGAACGGCTCGGCGAGGGCTGACCGGTGCGGTCCCGGCGGCCCCGGAGCCCGGAGCCGCCGGAACCCGCTCAGACGTACGGCCGCTTGGCGTACGCCTCGCGGAGCGCGGCCAACCCGACGGCCTTCGGCGTCAGGGTGCCCCATCCGGAGTTGAAGTAGTTGGTGCGCACGATCCGTGGCCCACGCTCGGCGTTGAGCTGAGCGATCGCCGCCGGCACCGTGGCGATCCAGGCCGCCTGGTCCGGGATCTCGGCCGACCTGACCCCCCACTCGGCGATGATCACCGGTCGGGACAGCGCCACCGGGCCAAGATCCGCGACCGCCCAGTCCTTGGTACGCCGAAACCGGGCCAGCGCCGTGTGGCTGGCGTTGGTGCCGTACGCGTTCCACTGGAGATAGTCGAGGCGGGACATCAGCGACTCCGGGTGGGTGCGCTGAAAGCAGGCCCGGTCGAAGCCGCCCAGCCCCACCGAGAAGGTCGTCCCGGCCGGCAGCGTCCGCGCCTTGAACCACGTCAGGATGTAGTTCATCGCCTGCACCGCCCGAGCGTCCGACTCGGCCCAGGTGTATGCCTTGCCGTCCTCGGTGGTGCCGAACTCGTGATCGGTGTCCAGTTCCGAGGCGAGCTGGATGTTCACCCCGAAGCCGAGCGTCCGGTACTGCGACAGGGCACGGGCCAGCAGCCCGTCACACTGCCCCTTGAGCACCTGGCCGTACCCGTACGCCTTCGGCCAGGTCGCGCCGGGGCGCTGCTGGATGGTCATCGTCGGCGCCGGCACCGTGTAGCTGGTGCCGTCCACAGCGAAGCTCTGCGGTCCGTAGTTCGGAGCACCGTAGTGCTTCAGCTCCAGGACCATGTTCATCTGCACCCCGGCCTTGCCCAGGCTGACCAGCCAGGGGCGGTTGTAGCCGGGGAAGATGTAGCCGTCGGCGAGGCTGCGGTACTGGGTGAGCGACCGGAAGTTGCCGCCGGCCATGTCGGCGGTCGGATCGGCACCGCCGGAGAGGTAGTAGCCGCCGAGCACGGGTTGGCCCAGGCTGTAGTCGGCGGCGGCCGTCGCGGTGTTGCCGGCGGCGTCGCGGACCTGGACGGTTACCCGGGGCATCACGCCACCGACCGATACACGGCCACGGAGCCGTTGTCGGAAACCCGGGTCCAGGTACGCCCGGAGTTGTCGGTGACGGTCACCGCGAGCGGGTCGATGACCGCCGTGACCTTGACCGGCGCGCTGCTGTTGCCCTGCGCGTCGGCGACCACGATGGTGACGGTCAGCGGTTTGGTGTCGGCGTCTGAGTAGGTGACTGTCAGCAGCATCTGGTCACCCGGCGCGAAGACGGATGCGTTCAGGGCTGCGGTTGCAGTGGGAGCGGCCATGTCGGGCCCTTTCTTGCTCGGTCGCCGGGGCTCCGGCGCGCGGTTCAGCGACGCCGGACCCTGGCGGGGTCCACAGTGCGAAAGGCCGGCGGGGCACGGGGACGGTAGGCACTACCGGCGGACGGAGTTACCTGACTGCCGGTGGTGCTGACGTCCTTGTCCCGGTGGGCGGAGGCACCGCCGCGGGCGCCCGCGGTGGTGTCGGTGACAGCCACGGCCTGTCGTACGCGCGATCGGCACGGCGGCTGTGCCGTGACCGCCACGGCTTCGAGGCCGGGCTGGGTGAGGGCGGCGCCGGTACGGACGATGTTGTCCCCACCGGTCCGGAGGATCGGGATGTGGCCCGCCACCCGTCTACCTCCACCTGCCCCAAGGGTGCTCTACCTGGGGCTTTACCGTCTTGTCCGAATTGCGACAAGGGCCCGGAAGGGCTCGGCGCGACTGTTACTCGGGCAGCGTGCCGCGTACGGCCCAGGCCCGCGCGGTGAGCCGGATCGAGCCGTCCGGCTCGACCGGCAGCCGGGTGGCCAGCGACTCCCGCAGCGCGGCCCGGTCGGATTCGGCCAACGTCGCGACGTATCCCGGCGCCGACCCCTGACCGCCGAGGAACGGCGTCCAGTAGTCGGCGAAGTCGGTGAAGGTCGTCGGTACGTCGACCGGCCAGACCGACACGTCCCGCAACCCGGCCCGCTCCCACAACGTGCGGAGCGCGTCGGGCTGACACACAGTGGTGCGGTTCCCCTCGTTCAGCTTCGCCGAGGCCCTGTCGAGCTGTGCGGCGGCGGCCCAGAAGTGCCGCATCATCGCCATCCCCTCGGCGTAGTCCCAGACGTAGGCGGCCACCACCCCGGCCGGCCGGACCACCCGGGCGAACTCCGCCACCGCCCGCTCGGGCTCCGGCACGAAGTTGAGCGTCAATCCGCTGACCACCACGTCCGCGACACCATCGGGCAGCGGCAGCGCCAGCGCGTCACCGACCTGGAAGGCCGCCCGGGGGTCGGTGACCCGGGTACGCGCGACAGCGACGAAACCCTCCGACGGGTCGATGCCGGTTATCTCGACGGGGTCGCTGTGGCTGAGGATCGTCGAGGTCAGTGCTCCGGTGCCGCTCCCCACGTCGAGCCAGTGCCGCCCCGGCGCAACGGCCAAGCCGCGCAGGAACTCCACAGCGACCAGGCGGCTCCACCGACCCACGTACGCCTCGTACGCGTCACCGTTCGCCCACACCGGCTGCACCATCGGAGAACGATACGACAGGCCCCGCTGCTAGGACACCGGGCCGCGCTAACTTACTGATCATGGCGGACTGGGAGCTTCGGCCGGCCTCGGCGGCGGACGTCGAAGCGGTGGCCGAGTTGCGGGCGGTGGTGCTGCGGGCCGACCTGGAGCGGCTCGGGCGGTACGACGAACAGCGGGTACGGCAGCGCCTGCGGGACCGTTTCGCGCCGGCGTACACCTGGGTCGTCGAGGTGGACGGCGCGTTCGCCGGCTGCGTGGCGCTGCGGCCCGACGCGGACGCCAACTGGCTGGAGCACTTCTACCTGGCCCCGCTGTTGCAGGGCAGTGGCATCGGCACGGCCGTGCTGCGCGAGCTGCTGGACCGGTGCGATCGCGCCGGCACGCAGGTGCGTTTGAACGTGCTGCGGGGCAGCCCGGCCCGGAGGCTGTACGAGCGGCACGGCTTCGCGGTCGACACCGAGGATCCGGTGGACGTGTTCATGGTCCGTGCTCCCCGGACGATCACCGCCGAGGCCCGGACGCTGTCAATGTAGCGTTGACAGATGACGGCGGAGCTGGCTCGGTTGGCGGAGGTTCGCGCTACCCGCGCCCGCCTGGACGAGCAGGAGCTGGAGATCATCGACCGCGCGCGCCACGACGGTGCGACGTGGGCCCAGATCGCGACGGCACTCGGCCTCGGCAGCAGGCAGGCCGCCGAGCAGCGTCGCCAGCGGCTGATGGCGGCGCGGTGGTCGCGGCGGCAGCGGCTCGACCTCCGGATGCCTCCGCAGATCGCGACGCTGCGGGCGGCGGTGGCCGACCTCGGCCGGTGGATCGGCGCCGATCAGCGGTGGGACAGGCGATTTCGCCGAGCGGCGCTCGTGCGGAGCACCGTGGACGCCGCGTTGGACGCCACCCCGGGCTCGCTGCACGCGTTGGCAGTGCTCCTCGCCACCGATCTCGCCGAAGCGGGTGAGCGACTGCCCGCGCCCGCTCGAACCGCCGCGACGAAGATCGACGTCGCCCTGTCAACGGACCGTTGACAGGGTGCAGCGGCATTGCCCGTGCGTCGCTCAAGCTTGAGGATATGAGTCACCTCGACTCAACTCGGAGTGCTCATGCGTCGCAACGCGGGCCTGTTCGTGGCGATCTCCCTGCTGTCCGGCTTCGGCAGCAGCGCCATGTCCCTGGTCGCCGGCATCTGGATCCTGGACCTCACCGGCTCGACCAGCCTCGCCGCCCTCGCCGGGCTCTGCGTCTACGCCCCGGTGCTCGCCGGCCCGTGGCTGGGCGGCCTGCTCGACCGGGCACCCCGGCGGCCGCTGGTCATCGCCGTCAACCTCATGCTGGCAGCCACACTGCTGGCGCTCCTCGCGGTACGCGGGCCGGGGCAGACCTGGCTCATCTTCGCCGTCTCGTGCGCCTACGGCATCAGCTACGTGCTGATCGACGCCGGCGAGACGGCGCTGCTGCCGTCGGCACTCGCGCCGACCGAACTCGGCGACGTCAACGGGTGGCGCTCCAGCGCACAGGAGGGCATGAAGCTCGTCGCTCCACTGGCCGGGGCCGGCCTCTACGCCTGGCGGGGCGGCCACGCTGTCGCCGTCCTCAGTGCGGCAATGCCGATCCTGGTCGCCACCCTGTACGCGCTTCTTCGCCTGAACCGGACGCCCGCCGCGCGACCCACCGAAGGCGGCGACGGCCCGCGCGCCGGCTTGGTGGTCCTGTTCGGACAGCGAGCGACACGGCTGCCGGTCGTGCTCGCCGCGATGTCGATCGCCATGTCCGGCTTCACGACGGCGGGGATCTACGCGATCGTTGTGACCGAGCTGCGCCTGCCGACGACGTTCCTGGGTGTGCTGGCCGGCGCGCAGGGCGCCGGTTCCATTCTCGGTGGCCTGATAGTCGGCCGGCTCATCGCGGCACGAGGTCCCGGTGCCGTCGGTGTCGTCGGAACGGCGCTGTTCGCGATCGGCTGCCTGGCGCGCTGCCTGCCGTGGTGGCCGGCCACTGTCGTCGGGGCGGTGGTGGCCGGCGTCGGGCTGCCCTGGACCCTGGTCGCGGCGGTGACCGCCGTGCAGACCCACACGCCATCGGCGCTGCTGGGACGGGTCTCCGCGACGGCCAACACCGCGATGTTCGGACCGCTCGTCGTGGCGATCCCGCTCGGCTCCGCGGCCGTTCACCTCGGCGCCCGCCCGCCGCTCATGACGGCCGCGGCGATCTGCCTGACCGCAGCGGTGGTGGCCAGCCTCCACGACCGGTCGACGCCGTACGACGAGACACCGACCGCGCGCCCACCACGCCGATCGGTGGGAACGGGTCCGGCGAGCCGCTGACCGGGGTCACCCGCGTACCGGATGGGTCGCCTGGAAGGCGAGTCGACGGTCCGCGTCGGCGGCGATCCGGTCGAGGATGTCGTCCAGGTCGAGGAAGACCGACCAGCGCTCCCGGCCGGTGGCGTGGGCCAGCCGGTCCACGAGCAACTCTTCCAGGTCCGTGACCCGCTTTCCCTTCCACACCTTGTCGGCCACGCTGACCAGCAGGTCGTCGACGCCGACGCCGTCCTGGTGCCAGGACGCGTGGTCGCGCGCGAACCGGGCCGACGACTCGGCGACGCCGTGCTGGAGCAGCAGCTCGTAACCGGCGGGCTCGTGGGCGGAACCGGGCCCGGACAACTCCTCCGGGTGCCGGACCTTGCCGATGTCGTGGGTGGCGGCGCCGAAGAGCACCGCCTCGCTGTCGAACGGGAGTTGCGGGAACCGGTGCGCCATCGCGTCGGTGAGCTGCGCGGCCACGTCGTGCACGGCCCGCAGGTGCGCGGCGAGGCGCGGCGGCGCGTCCAGGGCCTCCAGTAGGGCGACGACCTGGTCGGGCAGGGGCCGTAGCGGCGGGTCCGCGGGTGCGGTGAGGGCTCGGCGCAACGGATCGGACGTCACCGCGGCAAGGGTACGACCACAGCGCACTCCCGGCCCCTCCCGCGGGACATCCAGAGCTGGTTGCGCTCGGCTACGCTCCCCCGCACCAGGGAAGGGGTCCATCGGTGCGAGATCGACTACGGCAGGTCGCGATGGTGCTGCTCGGCGCGGCGCTGTTCGGCACCGCCGGCCTGAGCCTCGGCTCCTGGTACGCCGGCCGCGGCACCGTGCCAGTCAACTTCGACCGGGTAGAGAGCATGGCGGCGGAGTTGCTTCCCGGCACCGAGTCAGTCGGCTCGAGCGTCGGCCTCAACTACGTCCACGGTGCCCTGGGCCCCGACGACTTCGGCTCGGCGTACGCGGAATACCACTACGTCGACGCTATAGCTGACGAATGCAGGCACTCCGAATTGGTACGGCGCAACGCCGCCGCACTGGGTTGGCAGGGCAACCATCGGGTCACTGGCACGCCATGCGATGGCTGGCGGGCCGAACGGGACGGGCTGACAGCCACGCTCACCCAGGTGGACCGCATGGCGGTCCTGAGGTTCGTGCCAGCCGCGCCGGACGGCTACGTCACCGTCATCCTCATTGCCACCGTCCCGGGTGCCGCGGCCGGCGCGGTGCTGTTCGGGCTGGCGGGACGGCGACGTCCACCCGTACCCCGACTGGTTGGCACGCTGGTGACGATCGTCCTCCTCCCGGGCGTCGTCCTCACCTGGCAGGGCCTGTTGGCGAATGGATTGGCCGAACCGACGTGGCCGGTCTGGCCCGCCCTCGCTCCCGTGCTGGTGCCGCTGGCGCTCGTGCTGCTGCTGGCCGGGCGGATCTTCTACGTGGGTCGGCGGAAGCCGAGCCGGGTCTCCGGCCCCAGCACGAGCCAACCCTGAACCGTCCGCTGTCCGCTGTCCGCTGTCCGCCGTCCGCCGTCCGCCGTCCGCCGTCCGTCTGGATACTGTCTAGTCATGCCGCTCAGTCCGGACGAGGTCGAGGTGTTCGAGCACTCCAGGGCCCGCCTGGAGGCGATCGCCTATCGCCTGCTGGGCTCGGCCAGCGACGCGGAGGACGCCGTCCAGGACACCTTCCTCCGCTGGCAGGGCGCCAACCGGGAGCACGTCGAAACGCCCGAGGCGTGGCTGACGAAGGTCCTCACCAACGTCTGCCTCAACCAGCTGACCTCGGCGCGGGCCAGACGAGAGACCTATGTGGGCACGTGGCTGCCCGAACCGGTCCTCGCCGGGGACCGGATGCTCGGCCCGCTCGACACCGCCGAGCAACGCGAGTCGGTCTCGATGGCGGTGCTCACCCTGCTGGAGCGCTTGTCGCCGAACGAGCGCGCGGTGTACGTGCTGCGGGAGGCCTTCGGCTACTCGCACGGTGAGGTCGCCGCGATCCTCGGCATCAGCGAGTCGAACTGCCAGCAGACCTACCGGCGTGCCAAGCAGCACGTCACCGCCGAACGGGCCCGCGCGGAGGTCGACCTGGCCACCGCCCGGAAGGTCGTCGCGGAGTTCCTCACGGCGGCCAACAACGGCGAGATTCAGCGGCTGGTGGAGTTGCTGACCGACGACGCGACGAGCACCGCCGACGGCGGCGGCAAGATCCCGGCCCGGTCCGCGCCCATCGTCGGCGCGCTGGCGGTGGCGAAGTTCCTGCGTGGCCTGTTCAAGCCCGCCGATGTCAAGCGGGACCTGGTCGGGGGCAGCCCAGCCATGTACGTCACCACCGCCAACGGCGCTCCGGCAGTGGTGGTCGTGATCGACGACCGGGTCATCGGCGTGATGTCGGTGCAGGTGACGCCCGAGGGTGTCACTGCCATCCACAACCAGGTCAACCCCGACAAGCTCGTCCGCGCCACCCGGCAGTGGTCCGCCTCGGAGCACGAGGAGCCCACCCTCCGCGTCTGGTGATCCAGCTCATAGCCAACTCCTGTCAGGAATCGCGTCGCTGTCCGGTTCAGGAAGCGACCACCACCGAGACAGGAGTGCCACCATGAAGCACCGCATCGTCGTCCTCGGAGCGGGTTACGCCGGAGCCATGGCCGCCGGGCGCCTCGCCAAGCGGCTGCACCCGGACGACACCGAGATCACCCTCGTCAACGCCGACGCGGACTTCGTCGAGCGGGTCCGCATGCACCAACTCGCCACCGGACAGGACCTCACACCACGCCCACTGAGCAAGGTCTACGCCGGCACCGGCGTCAACCCTCGACGGGCGCGGGTCACGGCCGTCGACGTCGACCGCAGGACCGTCGCGCTGGCCGACGACAACGGCACCGACGAGATCGCGTACGACACGCTCGTCTACGCCCTCGGCAGCGTTGCCGCCGACCACGGCGTCCCCGGGGTCGCCGAGCACGCGTACGACATCGCCGGCAGGCCCTCGGCGCTGCGGTTGCGCGACCGCCTCGCCCACCTCGCGGCCGGCGGGACCGTGCTCGTCGTCGGCGGCGGCCTCACCGGCCTGGAAGCGGTCACCGAGATCGCGGAGACCCGGCCGGACCTCGATGTCGCGCTCGCCGCGCGCGGGGGTCTCGGCGACTGGCTCAACGGCAAGGCGCAGCAGCACCTGCGTGGCGTCTGCGACCGGCTCGGCATCACGGTGCACGAACACACCGACATCGCGCGGGTCGAGGCGACCGGTGCTGTCACCCGAGACGGTCGGGAGATCCCGGCCCAGGTGACGGTGTGGACGACCGGCTTCGCCGTGCACCCCATCGCCGCCGCCACGACCCTGACGGTCGCGGCGACCGGACAGATCATCGTCGACTCCAGCATGCGGTCGGTCTCACACCCCGAGGTGTACGCGGTGGGCGACGCCGCGATCGCCGAAGGGCCGGGCGGCAAGCCACTGCGGATGTCCTGCGCCTCGGGCATCCCGATGGCCTGGCAGGCCGCCGACGCCATCGCCGCACGCCTGACCGGTCGGGCGAAGTTCCCCAAGGCCCCGCTGCGCTACTTCAACCAGTGCATCAGCCTCGGCCGCCGCGACGGCATCATCCAGTACGTGACCGCCGACGACCGGGCCAGGCCGGCCCAGCTCACCGGGAAGCTGGCGGCCCGCTACAAGGAGTTCGTCTGCGCGGGCGCCGCGTGGAGCATCGCGCACCCGGTGCTCTACCCGGTGCGCCGCCACCGCGTCGTCCCGACCAGAACGGAGATGCGCACGGCCGCGTCCTGACGGGTGGCTGAGGCGCGGCGCCCGGCTCCGGTGCCGCGAGCCAAACCCGGCGGGCGGCGGCGTCAGTGTCCTCGCGGGTTGACCGAGGGCGTGTTCCTCTGGAGATACCGCATCAACGACCGCCTGCCCAACTTCAACGCCGCGCTGGTGACCGCCTGATCGCGTTGAAGGGAGAGTTCGGCAAACCGGGCTCGCACATCGGTCAGCGGTTGGTGTGGAGCCCAGATGGTCCGGAAGGCCCTGGCCTGGTCGGCCAGGGCCTGGTTGGCCGCAGCGGAGGTGAACGCCACTTCGCTGCGGTGGGCGGCCCCGGAACTGCTGGCCACCGAGGCGAGGCCGGCGGCCACCAGGGCCGCGATCGCGGCCGCCGTGCCGAGCTCGGCGGAGGCCAGCCCGGCCGCCCCCGACGCGCCGGCGAGGACCGCCGACGAGACAGTGGTCAGGGTGTTCCAGCGTTGCCAGAACGCGGCTTGCCTCCGTTGAAGTGAAGCCCAGGAGTCGTGCCGCTGCTCGAGCAACTCGGCTTCGGCGACGAAGACGGCGCGCTCCCGCTGCTCCCCATCCATGCATCACATCGTGTCAGAGGTCCGCACAGCCGCCTCCTGACCGGACATGTGCCAGCCCTAGGCTGTCGCAATGGCGGCGGAACATGTGGTGATCGATCTCGACGAACACGGTCCTGAACCGGCCGAACGGAGTGGCAGCACCCACGGGAGCGTCGCGAACAGGCGGAAGATACTCCTGTCACTCGTCGCCGCCTTCGCGATCGGTGTGGTGCTCGGCGGCATCGGTGTCGGCGAGTTGCGCGACTCTCGGGCACAGCGCGAGCGGTCCACTGTGGTCTCGCTCGTGGCCCTGCCCGAGTCGGGCTTCTCGGGAGGCTTCAACAGCAGGGGAACCGTCCTGCTGAACGGGCAGCTGACACTGATCAACACCGGCCCCGCGCCGATCACGATCCGCGCGGTTCAGGCAGAAAGGCCGGGCGTCCAGGTACGGAGTATGGGCCAGGCCCGGCAGGTCCGCCCGGGTGGCACCGGCCAGATCCCCGTCGAACTGCAACTGGAGTGCGCGAAGGCGTTCGAGCTGGAGCCGTTGTCGGTGCGGTTCTCCGTCGAGACCGAGGACAAGCGGCTCAGAGAGGCGCGCTACCCGGTCGCTCTCGTCGGGAGCGCCTGGCACGAGGACGCCCAGAGCCTGTGCGAGCCCCGACTCGACTCATAGCCGGGGCGACCCACCTCCCGGTGGCTCCTCGAGGTGCGAGGACCCGCCGCGAGGCGACAGAAGTCCGGCCGTGTGGGTGTCGGGCGGGCCGGAGTCCCGCTGGGCGCCGGCCCGCCCGCATTCGCCCGAAGCCGATTACCAGCCGTGACCCCAACCGGCTTGAGCCGGCGCGGCCATCCAGGTGGCCGCCAGGATGGCCCCGACGGCCGCTGCGTAGATAACACGACGGATTCGCATGATGTCTCCCTCTCCAGGGGTGTGTGTCGCCGCTTGAACAGGCGACAGCGCTGACCGAACGTTGGAGGCCCCCACATGTCGGCGACTTCATCACCCATGTCGTTCGCCGGCGTCCGGGTGATTGGACGTCAGCGTATTGCCGCCAGTTAGGCATCCACTACGGTCGGTGCTTGTTCCGAACAGCTATGCGGCCGTCCGGGCTGCTCACCGGCCTGTTCGGACCTGTTCGGGCCGCTCAGACCGGCTGCGTCTGCTCGACCAGGTGGACCAGCATCAGCGCCGTCCTCTTGTCGGGTTGCACAAAAGCGGTCCGGATCAGGTACGTGCCACGAGCCAGGTCCACGGTGAGGTGGGTGGTGTGCTCCAGCCCGTCGCCGGTGTAGCCGGAGTCGAACAACTCGGCCGGCCCGCTGGTCGTCCACGTACCCGCGTCCTCCCAGCGGGCGATCCTGACCGCCCGGGGAACGAGGCGGACGACATCCGCCTCGGAGGCGGCGTAGAGCCACCGTACGAAGATCCGCCGGTCCGGGAGGTACGTGGTGGAAGCCGGCTCGTCGGCCAGAACGAGCGCCTGGACGGCACCGACGTCAAGCACCCCCACGTAACCGTCGACCCGGCAGGCCCGGTCGTAGTCACCCCAGGAGTCATCGTCGTCGACCGACGCGCCCCTCCACTCGCCGAGCGCCGTCGTCGGCACGACGATGAGCGGCCCGCCGCCCGACTCGACCCACTGCAGCAGGCTGGCCGGCGTGCGCGTACGAGCGAGGACGCCCGCCAGGTCGGTCATGTCGGTGACGATCGCGTCGGCGCCGGCGGCGGTGAGGCGTTCGGCCTTGCCGGGTTTGTTGGCGTACCCGATGCAGGCGACACCGGCTGCGCGGGCGGCTTCCACGTCGGTGACCGAGTCACCGACCAGAACAGCGGCATCGGGTGCGACCTTCAGCTCTTGCAGGGCCCGCACAACGGGCGTCGGGTTGGGCTTCAGCAGATCGGGGTGCTCGCCTCGCCCGATGACGGCGGCGAAGTAGCGGGACCGGTCGCGGCGCCCGAGGTAGGCGTCGATGGCGGCGGCGGAGTTGTTGCTGACGATGGCGAGGGGGCGCCCGGTCGCCAGGCACGCCGCGACCAGGTCGAAGGCTCCGATCGTGGTCTCCGCGGACGCCGCTGCCTCGACCTCCGCCGCCGCCAGGGCCGCACCGACCTCCCCGACCAGCTCGGGCGCGAACACGGCTGTCGCACGGAACAGCTCCAGCGGGTCGTCCCCGTCGCGCAGTTCGTCGGGCAGGACGACGCCCCGGCTGAGGATCAGCTCACGCAGGTCGGCGGCGATGCGCGGCGCGGCCCTGCTGCCGAAGAGGCGGCAGATCGGACCGTCGAAGTCGACGAGTACGACTTCGGCCCGCTCGGCGATGTCGGCGAGCCGGTCGGGCGGCCGTTCCGCCTCGCTCGTCACCATGCGCTCCCACAGGCCGTCTTCGCCATTAAGGCTGTCGATCCTAGAGACCGACGTGGGCCGAGCCGTCCTCGGACGGCTCGGCCCACCTGCCGCTGCGTCACTGCGTCACCCTGGTCGCCGGGCTGTCGCCGGGCAGACCTCCCGCGCTGCTGTCGGTCTCCACGGGCGGCAACGGGGTGGTCCCGAGGACGCCGCCGTCCCTGCCGTACGCGGTGAGAGTGGCCGCCTGGTCCGGTGGCACCCGGGTGGTGCCGGCGTTCGACGCGTCGAGGGCGACAGTGGCCGGGGGCGCGTCTCCGACCGTCACAGTGACGCGGGCCGCGTCCGGCGGGGCGATCACCCGCACCTCGCCCGTGGCGGGACGGGCACCGTCCTCGGTCCGGACCCGCCAGCCGATCGGTCGCTGGTCGGCGCCCTCGGCCGGCAACAGCAGCCGCAGGTCGGTCCACCAGCCGGTCCGATCGTCGCCGTGCATGGCGTACGCGATCACTCCCCCGCCAGCCGGCTGCACGGTGAGCAGCGCGCCGGCCTGGCCCTGCTCGCGGCCCGACCACCGCAGCCGAACCGTCGTGCCGACGGCCGGGAGGTGGCTGTCCTGCAATGCCGTACGGACGAAGTTGCGGAGATTGGCGTCGTCGAGCGGCGTACCTCGGTCGGGTTGGCGAGCGCCGCTGAGCAGGGTGTTCATCTCCGGCCCGGTCGGATCGATCCCCGCGTACGGGCCGCCGCCCAGACCGCCCTGGAAGTACACCCGGTCGCCGCGGCCGACCCGGACGACGGGTTCGTGCGGCAGGGGTTCGGGCGGCAGCACGGCGAGCCCGACCCCGCCGCCGTCCGCCCTGGCGATGTCCTGGTACTCCACAGTCCCCCTCGACGTGTATCGAGGTTCGCCACTGATCGTCACTGTGGATTCGGGCGGGCCGACGGCGACCGCGAACCCGGCCCGGTCGGGGTGGGCCTGCATCAGCGTCATCACCGGGACGTCGTCACCCTCACTGTGGCCGCCGTACCGCATCTGTTCGGCCCCGGCCCCGGCCGGACCCACGTACCAGACCAGTGCCTCCCTGGTCAGCAGGCCGAACCGCAGCGGCACCGCGACCAGCGCGACCCGGTGGCCCGGCTGGTCACTGCCGTAGATCAGACGGATCCGGTCACGATCGCCGATCTTCCAGGCACCCACCGGGGCGTCGATTCGCACCGGCGGATCGGCGCTGATCCGCGCTCGGAGCGTGTCCAGCCAGGCCCGGTCCCCGGCCAGCGCGCCCCGCGGTGGCGCGTCGAGCAGCGCCGTCGGTGTGGCGGCGACCGCGATGCCAGGTGCCCATCCGGGCAGCGGAACCACGTTGGTCTGGACCCCGACGAGCGCGACCCCGACCGCGGCGGCCAACGCGGTGCGGACCAGCCGCGTCCGCTGGTGCCGTCGCTCCCGGCGGACGAACCCGGGCCAGGGGTCCTCGGGTACGTCGACGCCGTGCGCGGCCTGCCGCAGCGCCGGGCTGAGCGTCGAATTGGCGAAGCTGCCGGTCATGCCAGTTCCTCCTCTAGCCGTGCCGGGGACTGAGCGGCGGGCGGGGCGAAGTCGCTCCGCAGCCGGGCCAACCCGCGCGACGCCTGGCTCTTCACCGCGCCGACGGAGCAGCCGAGGACCTTGGCGGTGTCCGCCTCGCTCAGATCCTCGAAGTAGCGCAGCACCAGCACCGCCTGCGTCCGGGGCGGTAATCGCCGCAACGCGGCGAGGAGTAGTTGGCGCTGCTCCACCTGCACGTACGCGTCATGCGCCGGCTGGCTGTCGGAGGTCAGCAGCGGCACCTCCAACGGCCGCCGCCGACGCCGCCAGGAGATCGCCGTGTTCACCATCGCCCGGCGTACGTAGACCTCGGGCGCGTCCCTGCGCAGCACCCGACCCCAGCGCCGATGGGTCTTCTCCAACGCCGACTGCGTCAGGTCCTCGGCTGTCCCCCGGTCACCGGTCAGCAGGTAGGCCGTTCGGAGCAGCGACCCCCACTGTCGTTGGACGAACAGCCGAAACTCTTCGTCGTCCTCGTGCCGACTCACGCCACCTCCAGGTCGCGTCCACCTCGCGTCTCAGTGCGGACGCAGAGTGAGACGCCACCTGCGGCCTCCGGGGTTGAGTGGAGGATCGCACGCCAGGCAGATCCGGGTCTGTCGGTGGCTACCCGGGTGGGGCGAAGATCTGGGCGCCGATCATGGTGAACGTGCCCACCGCCATGATGATCGACCCGAGCGCGGTGTGGACCGTCAGGGCCAGCACCAGCCCTACCAGCGCGACGCAGGCACCGACCACGAAGATGGCCCGCTGCCTCCGAGTCATCCGGAACCAGGTCCGTTCGCTCCTCCTCGCCATGCCAGCAGCGTTTCACGATTCACAGCACAACGCCGCGCTCGCAAGGTGTTCAAGCGGACGACTCAGTCCTCTGGTTGTTGACCCGTAGACGGCCCGTTTGACTCAGCCTGGCGCTCGGCCTGCCAGATGGCGTGTCCCTTGAGCAGGTATCCGATCCAGTAGACCGCGAAGAGGATCAGGAAGCAGGCAAAGAACACTCCCGAGATGATGCTCGCGAGAACGAACCCTTCCCTGCCGTCTGCCAACCCATGCGCCGCGAAGCCAACGAGGCCCAGGACAAAAAACATGACCATGTAGAGCGGCAGTGTCGAGCTGTCGGCTGGGTGGGGCGCGCGAGGCAACCACGGGGCGCGAGGCTCGTTGCTGATCACTTGACGAGTATCAGGGACGCGCTCGGCCAGAGCTACCGTCCGTCCCTACCGGACATGCGTCGACGCTGTCGTCCGATAGCACCACTCCCCTGCTCAATGGGGTTCGATCCGGGTCAGTCCGCCTCGATGCCGGCGGCTCGCAGGATCTGGCGGACCCGTTCGCGGCTGTAACCGGTCCGCTTCACGAGATCCACCTGCCGTGCGCCAGCCCGGTGCTCCGCAACCATGGCATGGTGCAGCTCGGCGCGGGCGTGGTCGACCCGGGCGCGGGCATCGGCCTTGATCTGGCGGGCGGCCTGCGCGGCTTGTTCCTCCGCCTGGGGTAGCGCCTCCTCGGCGGCCTTCAGCGCACGCATAGCCCCGTCGAGATCCACTTGGCCATCTTGTCCGGCACCTACCTAGGCCAAGCGCATCGGGGTTATCATTTGGCCAACTGCATGAGTTCAAAGCATTGGCCTATACAGATACCGTAAGTAGTTGGCACTGGTAGATGCGTCCCCCGGTTCGCGCTGCGAACGCTGACCGGGGGACTTGATCGCCCCAGGGAGGCGACCCATGACCAAACTACCTTTCGCGCTGGTCGACTGCGGAAAGCCTGCGGCCCTCCGAATCGAGGTCTACAGCCAAATCGGGACCGAGTCGTTGGACGGTGTGGCCTACGTCTGCTCCGCCCATCCGAGCGCGGCGACCGACGCCATCACGGCGGCCGGGTTCACCACTGCCCTGGCCCAGATCACACAAGACGTGGAACGGCGATGCGGGTTTGTGCACGTCTTCCCCACCGGGACGCTGGCGGCAGACGCCCGGCACCCCCGCTGGTGTGGCCGCGACGGGTGCGACCGAGGCAGGGAACACCGGTCCCGGATCTTGGACGTGGACACCAACCGACCCGAGACATCGGTCATCATCCTGGGGTTGGTGCAGACCACCCGTCCGACGGCCGAACCGATGGTGGTGATGACCGCGACTGACGGCACGGCGTCCAACCAGGTGGTGTTGTCCATCGGCCAAGCGCGCGTCCTGCGCTACCGTCTCGGCGAACTGGTCAACGCGGCCGAACGCGGACGCACTACATAGTCATGAACGCAAGCGTGGAATCCCGCTCCGCACCGACCGGCGAGGTCGATGCGGAGCGGGACCGCTGACGGTCTAACCGTCAGAACCCCCATCAAAGGGCCGAGCACTTCCAGGTCTTGCCACCATCCTTCGAGTTGCACCACACGAGGACCTTGCCGAGGACCGGAGAGGTGAAAGTGAAGAGGTGGCCTCTGTTCTTCGAGTACACGACGCCGGACTTCTCGGCGATGTCGGCCAGCGCCCACCCGGGGTCCGGCCCGGCCACTGTCGCCACCCGGCGCATCGACTCGATGTCCTTGCCGTCGAGGAGCATCTTGATCTCGTCCGCCGAGGGCTCACGATCGCCGATCAGCGTGTCGACCGTGTCCGGGCCGTCGACGGCGACGCCCTTGGCCTTCTCGAAGGCAGCCTTCGTCCCACCGACCGTGGTAGCGCCGGCGAGGTCGAGGGTGAGGATCAGCTCGCCCGTCCGGCGCGACAACAGGCACTGCCAGATGGTCTTGCCCGAGGCGACGCACATGGTCAGGCACCACTCCCGGCCGTCGGGGGTGGACGAGGAGAAGAGCAGGGACGTCGGTGTCCCGCTGTCGCCGCTGCCGTCGTACGCGCCGTCGGCGAGGTCGGCCATGGTCGCGCCGAGGACGTCCCGGCTGCCCGGAATCGTGCCGACGACAGTGACACCGTCGACCTCCTTGCCGGCGGCGAGCGCCGCGAGTTGGTCACCGGTGAGGTTCCGCCCGCCGGTGTCGACGGCCAGCACCTTGTCCAGGTCGCCGACGGGTCGGCCGGTCAGGTCCTCGAACTGTTGGAGCATCGTGCCCGGGGCACCAGGGTGGTCGGTGATCGTCGTCCGGGCCTCCCCCTCGGCGGCCTGCGACGGGGCGTACGAAGCGGTCAGCCCGACGATCAGGGCGGTCGTGACGATGGTGGCGCGCCTGGTGATGTCCCGCAGAGTTGTCATCCTGTCCTCATCTCGGTGATCGGTGTCGGCGGGGTGGGACGGGCTACCACTGACACGTGATCACGTCGCCGAAGTCGTTGGGGGAACCCGCGTCGCAGTGGTCGTCGATCCACTCACCGATCTCGCCGATCGTGTCGACGATCCAGGCGAACACCGACTTGATCGCGCCCCAGATGCTGAAGTAGACGACTGTCGTCTCGGGTGTGCCGCCGGCCTCGTCGATGACGTCCTTCGTCGACATGGCGGCATTGGGCTTCTCGATGATGTCAAGCACCCGTACACCGGTGTCGTCCTTGCCTGCCAGCAGCGCCGCGACCTGCTCCGGGGTCCGCTCCTTGCCGTCGTCGACGGCCACGATCGCGCGGTCGACCAGCACCTCCCGGCTGCCGCTGACGGCCTGGGCGATGCCAGCGATCTCGCCCACCGTGAGGTCGTTGCCGAGGGCGGGGCCGGTGAACCGCCGGACCGAGACGGCACCGGATGGCTCGATCTGGATCTCGTTGGCCGTGATCATGTCGTCCGCCTCGAAGGGCGCCCAGGCGAACGTCCACTTCCCGCCGACGCAGCGGAAGGGGTCGTACTCCCGGCCCTCGGGCGCGGTCTCGGTACGGAGGATCTTGCCGCGCTCGTCGACGTGCTGGACCACGCAGTCGGCGCCCTTCTGCGGCGGCTTGTCGGTGTGGGCCACGGCGGCGGAGGACATGGCCAGCACCGTCCCGCTGACCACCCCGATCACCGCGAGGCGGTGTGCCAAACGACTCATCGAACGCTCCATTCCTGGTGCGGAAGAAACTGGTGTCCGAAGAGTGGCTGGCTGCGCTGAAGCGGCCCGGAAACGGCGCTGAAAGCGGAGTACGTCAGTGCAGCCGCGTGGCGTCGAGCTGGTCGAGGTCGGCGCGGATCGAGTCGGCGTCGGCATCGCCGAGTTCGTCGAGGATCGTCAGGGCCCGGCGCCACGCGCCACGGGTGGCGCCGAGGTCGCCGAGCGCCCGGTGGCTGCCGCCGAGATTGACGTACGTGCTGGCTTCGGCGTACCGGTCGTTGACCTGTGTGAAGAGTTCGAGGGCGTGCTCGTAGCACGCGATGGCGCGCCGGTCGTCCCCGAGCTGGTGGTGGGCGTGGCCGAGGCTGTCCCAGGTGTCGGCCTGCCCCTGGACGTCGTCCACCTCCTGCAACATCCGCAGCGCCTCGCCGCACGATTCAAGCGCGTGCTGGTAGTTGCCGAGCAGCGCTTCCTGCCAACCGACAGCGTTGAGGGTGTACCCCTGCCCGGCCCGGTTCCCGGTCCCCCGGAACAGGGTCAGCGCCCGCCGGGAATGGCGCAGCGCCTGCTGGTGCTGCCCCTGCCGCTCGGCCAGTTGACCAAGGTTCAGGCAGGTGTGCGCCCGTCCGGCGTCGTCACCGACCTCGGTGAACAGGTCGAGTGCGCGCCTCAGGTGGTCGTCGGCCTCGTCGTACCGTCGGAGCCGGGAGCAGGCGAGACCGAGGCTGCGGTGCGCGTGGCCCTGCCCCGCCTGATCCCCGATGCGGGACGCGGCGGCCAGCGCGATCTGTTGGGTGCCGAGCCAGTCCTGCCAGTGCCCCTGCCTGTGCAGGAAGCCGGCCATGGCCCAGGCGAGCCGCCACGCGTGTCCCTCGAACCCGGAGCGCGCCGCGAGCGGTACCGCGGCGAGCAGGACGGGGACCTCGGTGGTGAACCACGCCGCGGCGGCCGACCGGCTCCTGGGTCGCTCCGGCGTCACACCCGCCGGGGGTGGCGGGAGGCTGATCGCGCTGAAATGCGGGTGCAGTGCCAGGTCGGCGGCGTGGGCGGTGTGCAGGCAGTGGTCGAGCAGCCGGTGGATGGCGGCCCGACGCTCGGCCGGCGACTCGGCCTCGTCGGCGAGGCCGGCCGCGTACGCGCGCAGCAGGTCGTGGAACGCGTAGCGCCCGTACGTGTGCTCGGTGAAGAGGTTCGCCCGGGTCAGCTCGGTGAGCAGGGGACCCGTCGCCTGCTCACCGACGCCGGCCAGGCTGGCCACGGCCGGGGCGGAGACGTCCGGGCCGGGATGCAGGCTCAGCAGCCGGAACAGCCGGGCCGCGGCTGGGCTGAGCGTCCGGCACGACCAGGAGAAGACCGCCCGTACGTCGGTGGCCTCGTCGCCTGCGCGGAAGGCGTCCAGGTCGCCCAGTTCGCCGGCGACGGCGGCCAACGAGAAGTGCCTGTTGGTGGCGGCTCTGGCGGCCACGATGGCCAGGGCGATGGGCAGCCGCGCGCACCGGTCGGCGATGGTGTCGGCCGCGGCGGGTTCGGCGGCGACCTGACGCTCCCCGAGACGGCGGACCAGCATGTCGCGGGCCTCGCCGGGGCTCAGCAGGTCGAGGGGCACGGGTTGGGCGCTCTCGGTGACGACCAGCGGAATGAGCTGGTCGCGGCTGGTGACGATGGCGAGGCAGTCCGGTGAGCCGGGCAGCAGCGGGCGGACCTGTTCCGCGTCGCGGGCGTTGTCCAGCACCACCAGCAGTCTCTTGCCCGCCACCGTCGTGCGGTACAAGCTCGCCATCGTGTCCGGGTCGCGGGGCATCCGGGCCACCGGAACGCCGAGCGCCTCCAGGAAGCCGTGCAGCGCTCGCGCCGGTTCGGTCGGTGTGGCCGCCGGGTCGAAGCCGCGCAGGTTGACGTACAGCTGCCCGTCGGGGAAGCGCTCGGCCACGCGGTGCGCCCAGTGCAAGGCGAGAGCGGTCTTGCCGACGCCGGCGGTCCCGGACACCACGACGGCGCCGCCCCGGTCGACCAGCGCGTCGAGGGCCGCCAGCTCCGCGCCGCGTCCGGTGAACGTGGGTACGGGGGGAGGCAGCTGCGCCGCGACCCGCTGTGGTGCCGCCGCGGCCGGTGCGGCGATCGCGCTGTCCTGGCGCAGGATGGCGCACTCCAGGTCACGTAGCCGCGGACCCGGGTCGAGGCCGAGGTTCTCCCGCAGGTTGTCACGCAGCCGCCGGTACGTGGCGACCGCCTCCCCCTGGCGGCCGTCGCGGTAAAGGGCGAGCATCAGCTGCGCGTGCAGGTGCTCGTCGAAGGGGTGCTGTCGGACCAGCCGCTCCAACCCGGGAACGAGGCCGGCGTGCTCACCGACGGACAGCCGGGCCTCGGCGAGCGATCGCTCGGCCTCCAACCGTAGGCGCGCCAGGTGTTCCGCCTGCTCCTCAAGCCACGCCGACCCGGCCACGTCGGCCAGCGGTGGGCCCCGCCACAGTGCCACAGCGGCCGTCAGGTGCCTCACCTGCTCGTTACGGTCCGTCGAGCGCCGGGCCAGCTCGATGAGGCGCTCGGCGGCCTGGACATCAGTGGAGTCCGGCCCGGTGTCGAGCAGGTATCCGGGCTGGCGCGCCACTATCGACAGGGGCTCGCCGAGCACCCCGCGTAGGTACGAGACGTGGCGTTGCAACGTGTTCGCAGCGGTGGCCGGTAGCTGGTCGCCCCAGACCACGTCGATGAGCCGGTCGATGCTGACTACACGGCCGGCGTGCAGCGCCAACGTGGCCAGTACCGCCTTGCGGCGCACGCCGTTCACCGCCTGCGAGTTGCCGGCGACGACCACCTCCACCGGCCCGAGCAGCCTGACCCGCACGCCCGTACCAACCATCGAAATCACCGAATCAAACTAACGTCCCCAGCCCAGCAAACTCGATCTATTCGTCGCGTAATGGACACGATCCACCTCGCTCCTGCGGCGACACCAGCCGGGCAGCACGGCCGGGCCTCGGGAGCTAACCTCTAGCGCACCACTGAAGAGAGGGGCGCTGGTGAGCCATCGGCTGCGGCACGTCGCGCTGGTGCTGCTCGGTGCGGTGTTGCTGGGTACTGTCGGCCTGAGCCTTGGTGCGTGGTACGGCGGTCGCGGTGTCACGCCGCCCAGCGGCGACCAGGCGCAGAGCCTGGCGGCGCAGCTGCTTCCTGGAGCGGTGCCGGTCCACTCGGGTCGGGTCGCTCATGGCTACCGGTGGGGCGTCCATCTCGCTGCCGACGACCTGGGCTCGAGCCGGGACTCCTTCCAGTACGACGATGGTGACGACTGTGGGCTCTCCGAGCAGTTCCGGCGCAGCGCCCGGACGCAGGGGTGGCAGGGGCTCCACCGCGTCCCTGGCTACCTGTGCGACGGCTGGCGGGCCGAGCGCGACGGCCTGACGGTTGCGCTCGAATACTCTGCGAGCGGGACAGAGCTGACCATCGCACCGGCCGCGCCCGGCAAGTTCCTGCCCAGCACGGTCGCTGGCACCCTCGCCGGCGCCGCAGCCGGCGCGGCGCTGTTCGGGTGGGTGGCACGGCGACGTCGACCCGTACCCCTGCTGGTCTGCACCCTGGTGACGGTTGGCCTCCTCCCGGGCGCCGCCCTCACCTGGATGGTCCTGGGCCCGGGCATCGTCGTCGAGCCGGTCTGGCCCGTCTGGCCCGCTCTCGCTCCCCTGCTGGTGCCCCTGTGGCTCGTCCTCCTCCTGGTCGGCGTGTATGCCTTCCCGAAACGGGAGACCGAGACCGACAGCAGCTCTCGGGTCACGGTGGTGGTGGTGAGTGTCGCGTGCGCCCTGGCCCCCGTGGTGCTGGCCGCCGCGCTGCTTTTCATGTTCGTTGGAGCGCAGCCCAACCGTCCGACGGCCGGCGACCCCGTCGTGCCGTGGCCGACAGTCGATGGCCGGAATGTTCAACCGTCCCCGTCCCCCCGATAGGTGAGCGCAGTGACCACACGTGACGGCAAGGTGATTGCCGACCAGACCATCTCCGCCGACGGTTACTCGGCCGGGCTGAACCAGACCGAGGAACGCCCGTTCGGCGACGACGGCGGTGACGGCTGGGGCCGTGGGCTGCACTCCTGGATGTTCGACGACGCCGAGGAGAACCAGGCCGAGCTCGACCTGAGCAACACCGCCTCAGCGGTCATCATGGGCCGCAACATGTTCGGCCCCGTGCGCGGCGCATGGGATCGGCAGTGGAACGGCTGGTGGGGTGAGAACCCACCGTTCCACAAGCCGGTGTTCGTGCTCACCCACCACGCCCGGGAGCCGCAGCCGATGGAGGGCGGCACCACCTTCCACTTCGTCACCGACGGGATCGAGTCGGCGCTCACGCAGGCACGCACGGCGGCCGGTGGCGGCGACATCTTGATCCACGGCGGCGCGACCACCATCAACCAGTACCTCGCCGCCGGTCTGGTCGACGAGCTGCGGCTGCACATCGTGCCGCTCACCCTCGGCGCCGGTGTGCGGCTGTTCGAGGGCGTCCCGCCGCTGAACCTCGAACAACTGACGGCGCGGGCGGCGAGCACGGTCCTGCACGTCACCTACCGCGTGCTCTCCTGAACCGACGGAGGATGCGTTGTCTGCAATCGCCTCACTGACAGTGGTCCCCAGGGACGGCATCACCGAGCTGGCCCGCCTGGCCCGCACATCGCCGTCGTCGTTCCACACGTACCTGGCCGAACACGGGAGCAAGACGCGGCAGGAGTACGACTGGTCCGGCTACTGCATGCTGTACGTCCTTACCTATCTGGAGGAGCGCGGCATCGACCTTGACCAGTCGGAGCTCAATGCCGAGTCGGAGGCCATCAACAGCGCGTACGGCCTGACCACGCTCATCACTCCAGCTCCGGGGTTACTGGATCAGCTCGACCCCGGCGCGCACCGCGAGGAGGAGTTGGCCGCCCACTTCACGGAGATGGGGGTGGACTTCGACGAGAGCGGCATGGCCGGTCTGGACACGTTGAGGCTGTTGCGCGAAACCATTTCCGACCTTCGCAGCGACCAGGTGTTGCTGATCAACATCGGCTGAGGCCGACTCATCCAGGCGGCGTCACCACAGCGCGAATGGGTTGGCGGGGCCCGGTCGTGGTGTGGCAAGGTGCTCGTCATGACTCAGCCCCGAAAGGTCCATGGCGCGTAGGTCACCTGGTGCGCTGCGCGCACTGTTGAAGTCGGCCGGGCGGAATGCGGGCAAGCTGCGCCCCATCGATGGTCTCTCGAACGGCGCGAACGCGGCGATCGCCAGGCTCGAAGGCACCCATCCGGGTTTCGTTGCAGTAGCGACAGCGCTGGCCGGTTACCGTCGCACCATTCGACGCTCGGGACGGTGGCTCGATCTAGGGGATGACTGTCCCTGTCCGGATTGCGATGTGTTGTACCAGCGAGACGTCCTGGGCGACGCGATGCGCCGACTGCCAACGGCAGCCTCCCGCGAGTTGCGGCGTGTCGTCGACCCGTTGGACGACGAGTTTCTCCGGAAGACGCTGCCCGACCCCCGAGCTGCCGAGCTGAGTCCGTGGCACGCGCAGGCGTGGTGGCGGCAACGGATCAGGGAACGGTGACGGCAGCAGGGGCTGGTACGGCAGCCGCAAGCCGGTTTGGTTCAAGCGACGGCGGGAACCCGCGGCACCGGAAGGCTCTTGGATGACCACCGTGGGCAGCCCTGCCCGCGGTGCGTGACCGGGTGCTCTCATCTTCGGGGGGGCTCATGCGCTGGTTCCGCGCGGCTCGCGACGCCTCCACGAAGGGCGCGACCAGATCCAGCAACCCGATCGGTGCGGAACGAGATCCGAAGCGGGCGGTGACCTTCAGCGACGCGGTCATCGCCATCGCCGTTACGCTGCTCGTCCTGGAGATCCAGCCGCCGGAGGACACCGAGCACCTGCTCCGCGGCCTCATCGAACTGTGGCCCTCGTACGTGGCGTACGCGATCACCTTCCTGCTGATCGGGCAGATGTGGGTGAACCACCACGTCATGTTCGACCACATCCGCTCCGCCGACCGCATGCTGCTCCTGCTCAACACCCTGCTGCTGATGGTGATCGCGTTCCTGCCGTTCGCCTCGTCCCTCCTGGCTCACGCGTTCGAGTCCGGCCACGGCAAGCGCACCGCACTCATCTTCTACGGGGCCACCTACGAGGTGGCCGCCATCCTCTTCAACGTGATCTGGGAGTACGCCAGGCACGGCCGTCGTCTGCTGACCTCTACCACCGACAATGACACCGCCCGGGCGATCAGCAGACGCTTCCGCCCCGCGCCGTTCTGGATCGCCGTCGGGACCGCTCTCGGCGCCCTTCATCCGGTCGTGGGCCTCGTGGTGGTCATCGCGTTCATCCCCTTCTACTGGCTGCCGATCAAAGGCGAGGTCGGGAGCATTCAGCGCACCCGCGCGCAGAGTCAGGGTGACTCGTAGCCCGATCTTCTCTTTCCCTGCCGGTTCGGGCACCGTTAACCCGTGAGTGAGTACACCGCAGCGAACATCACGGTCCTGGACTTCGACGAGTCGGTCCGCCGTCGGCCAGGCATGTACTTCGGGGCCGATGCGCACCTGGCGACCAGCGTCCTGACCGCCGTCGTCATAGCGTCGCTCCACCCGGATCCCTCCTGACCTCCTACCGCTGGGTCCACGCCGCAGCCGCGGCCGTGAGCACCCACACCACGATCGAGACCTGGCAGGCAGGCCACGCCCGGCATCAGGACCTCGCCGGCCTACGCCCCGCCGGTCCAGTCCACGATTTCGACGCGCCAGGTGGCACCGGCACCAGACTGACCTACCACCTCGACCCGTCCTACTTCACGCCGTCCACCCTCAACGCCCCCACCCTCGACCTCCACGCCGAAGGCTGCTGCGACCTCCCTGGCCAGTTCCGCCTATGCGACAGCCGCCCTACCAGATCCTGACTGGGGCGTGGTGGACATCGACCGCTGTAGGGTGCGTGCCGTGGGATACACGGTGATGCCCTCAGGCCGTCTGAACCTCCCCGAGTCGGAGGACGCCGCTGCGGTCGCCGCTGTCCACGCCGCCCTGGCAGGACGAGGCGGCTGGTACAGGCCGGGTGAGTTTCCGTCGGATGGCACGCTGGTCGACCTGGGGGATCCGGCCAGGGCCACAATCGTCCGCGACGGTGACTGGATCGAGTTCGGGCACGACGACGAGGGCGACCCCAAGTGGTCGAACCAGACAACGGCCTTCTACGTCGCGATCGCGCCGTTCGTTCGCTCGGGAACCGTCCAGATCGAGGGCGAGGACGGCGCCCGCTGGTCGTACACCTACGCGAACGGGCAGATCACCCAGCAGGGTTGGAATGGTTGGGACGGGTCCATCGAGCCGTTCGGCGAGTATGTGGACCACCCGTAAGCGCTGTCACTCACCGGCCGTGAGGACGTCGGGAAGCGGACCTCCTCGCCGGGCAGCCTCCCAGACCGGCCGCTGGGGCTCGTCGTTGTGCACGACGACGTCGGCGTGCCGTGTCGGGCGCGCCGTCGCGAAGTAGAGCTGCTGCGAGGGGATGTAGCGCTCGCGCCAGCGTCGCTCGATGTGTGCCCGAGTTGACACCCGGCCCTCTCGGATCACGGCACGGTCCACTGTCTTCTCCAGTGCCGTCGACACGAAGATGCGCAGGTCCCACCGGTCAACCAGTTCCGGGCGCAGGAGAAAGACGCCGTCGAAGACGAGCACGGCGTCGGTGGGGGCGGCTGCGACCGGCGGGGACAGCACGGCATCCGTAGTTCGGTCGTAGACAGTGGGTTGGAAGCGTCGGTCTCCGTCCGGGCCGAGCGGACCGAGCAGAACCCTGTTCAGCGCGTCGTAGTCGTGAGTGTCGTAGTAGCAGCCTTCGGCCGAGTACTCGCCGCGCTGATAGCGCTGAGCCCGGGGAAAGAGGAAATCGTCGATCGTGGCGCGGATGACGTGGCGGCCCTGGTCACGCAGGACGGCGGCCAACTCGTCAGCGAGGGTGGTCTTGCCGGCGGCGGGCGGCCCGTCGACGGCAACCCGCGTCGGGTGGGTGACGGTGACGGTGACGGAGTCAACCGCCTCGGCCAAGCGCCCGAGCAGCTCGGCGCGGGTGCCTCGAAACATGTCCTGCCCCTCCACCACGTCACCGCTCGCCGGCCTGGGCCGGATTCGCACCCCCATCGAAGTCGGTCACATCACGTAGGGCCTTCCGATGGTCGCACGGTTCCTGCCGCACCTCCGCCCGCCGCTTGTCGTCTGCGGACACCTTGTTGCCCTGGTGTTGCTCGTCCTCGACGCGCCCGCACCCGACTCAGCCTCGGCGGCGCCTCCCAGTGCATGGAGGTGCTGTTCGGTCCCTGCGCCACCGCTGGCGACGCTGACGACGTCGCCCGCCGCTGACCCGCATGGCCGACACAATCGGATTGACCCAGCACTAGCGCGGGCTACGCAATCCGATCGCCGACTTCCTCATCGACCGCCGCAAGCCCGGCCCACGGTGGTCTAGCGGCGGAAAACCCTTCCTGCACCTCTCACCGTTCCCCACCGTCCGTGAACCTCTCACGGACTGGACGCGGACCGTTCCATTGGCGCGAGGGCTTGAAGCGACAGCTTGAGAACTGTCGATATCGGGTTGTAGCGTTCTGCCAGTGGAACGGCTAGTGGACCGGCACCGTGATCTCGCCGGGTGGTTGGTGACGCCGCTGTTCACCCTGGTGGCGGCCCCCGTGTTGGCCTGCTTCGTCGGGGTGTTGGGAAGCCTCGGTGACCACAACGGCCCGCCAGCGCTGTGCAAGAAGGCCATCGCTGAAAACATGTGCGAGGAGACCAGCCTCGGTGTGGTCGGCGTACATGTGGTCATCTCAGGCACCATGTGGTTGCTGCTCTGGGTCATCCCGTGGTGGCGAGGTCTTCGCACGGTGCGCGTTCTGCTGGCCGTCGCTGCGACCGTCGTTCTCGTACTCCTACCAGTGCGGATGTTCGACTGGTTCTGACCAACCTGACAATCGCGCGTCGCCGAATGGCTGATCATCCGCGTGCTGGCCTACGGCGGGCTGCGCCGCTGGCGGTGATGCACGGCCGGCAGCAGAGCCAAGTGCCGCTTGGGCCCCTCATGACCGCTGGGCGTCACGGTTACTGGCCCGTGGATGGCCCGCCGGCCCCTCTGGACCGGGTGGTCGATGCGTGCCACCGTGGTCATGATCGGGCGATGGAACCTCTCACGCTGCGCCGCCGGTTCCGCCCTTGGCGCTACGGCATCAGCCACTCGACACTGCTGCTGCACGCTCACGCCGACAGCAGCCACGACGAGCACCTCAACGTCCTATTCGAAGACGTCCGCGCCGTGAAGCTCTGCCCGTCCTACCACCCGTTGATTCTCCAATCCGCAGAACATGACACCCGCGCCAACATCCTTGCCTTCGCCCGGATACCCGAACGCCACCAGGCCCGGTACCTCTGCCTCACTCTGCCCACCGCGGACACTGAACCGGGGTTCATCGCCTGCGCACGGGTCACCGTCCTGGCAAACACCGCCACCGACCCCGGCGACGCATACACCTGGAACGAGCACTCCCGGCTACTGCATCAGCTCAGAGAACCAAGTCCCGCGTAATAAGCGACAGCACGCTGGGAAGCGCTGGGGCGCCCTGCAGGGTGGTGGCAAAGCGGGTGAGGGCTAGCGAGTCGGGTCGGTGACGAGCAGGGGCGAGCGCTCGGCCAGCTCGCTCAGTATCTCGGCCGTCGTGGTGGCCTTCATGCGGTCCAGTTCGTCGACGGTGATCCCGACGACGGTCAGGAACCGCGCTGAGCCATGCGGGGAGTCGATGGGCGGCAGTTCAGGGTCGGCAGCGAAGGCTAGTGCGCGGAGCCGGGTGGTCGCCTGGCCCGTGATCGGGCCGCCCGGGTCCATGCGATGGCCCTCGGTGAAGGGTCTACCGCTGGTGAGCACGTAGTCGACCAGTCGTTCAAGCAGGCGCATGGACCACGCGGGAGGTTGGTCGGCGTCCATGGGTACGCGCATCGTCAGCTCGTATCCCCAGCCGCTGACGTCCGGCTCATCGCTGTTCTTGGAGAACAGCTCGGTCATCCCGAACGTAACCAGCAACCAGTGGCCGGTGGATCGGTACGCGCTCAAGCCGTAGAGGCCCTGCCCCGGGAGGTTGTTCGTCCCCCAGTGCAGTGGATTCTGATCACCAACCCTGGTTGCCACTGCCGCCTCGATTGCGGCCCAGCCCGGAGCCTCGTCTACAACGTCGACCATGAGTTCCCTCGCCACAGCTTCGCTACCTCGATTATCTGGCGCAGCCAGGCTAGATCAACTGTCAAGCATGTGGTGGCCAGGATCGGTGTCCGGCCAGAAGAGGATGCCTGCGTCGATCAGTAGAGCCACCGGTCGAGCACTCCGGGCCAGAAGTGGGTCGTATGGTCGCCGTCCCCGAACGCGGGCGGGTCAAGGGCCTTGATCCGCTCCAACAGGTCGGCGAGCTCCGCGAGTGCTTCTTCTTCGGCCTGTCCGTCTTCGTCCCAGCGGTCGATGACGGTCGAGCCGGTCAGCCAGCTACCAACCAGGTGCAGCGAACACAGCCAGTGGGTGATCGTTGAGTTGACGAACCCGGTGCCGCCGTCCGACGACCAGATCTGCACCTCACCGGTCCCCGGCGCGGCACCGTACACCCAGTCCAGGTCATCGGCGTTCGCCAACCGGTACATCGTCGGCTCTGCGTGGAACGACACCGCACTCACGAGGTCATCGATCAGCGGTACGCCAGAGGAGACCAGCGCGGCCTTCTGCGGCTCGGGAAGCCGCCACGTCGCCACGTCCAGCTCGCTAGCACGCACCACCCGCCCAGGACCGGCCCAGGCCGTGACCGCCTCGAACGCGGGAGGCAACGGAAGATCATCAATGGGCACGCCAATGAGGGTAGTCCGGCCACGGTTCCAAGCCAGTGTTCGTTGTAGTGGCCAGGCATCCGATCATTGACAGATTCGTGCGTCCACGCCCGAGGGCCTGCTGCTCTAGTTCGGTGGAGCCTGTCGCACTTCAACTGGCGGAGATCTGTCGCGCATCTCTTGTTGGACGACAGCGGGTTCCGTCAAGACTTGCGAGATCTCGATGGCCCTCGCTAGGAACCGCGGATGTGCACGGCACCGCACCGCACCGCAGCCTGCGACCGCCGTACGACGTGAAATCTGGAACGGACGCGCAATGTCAGCCTTGCTCGGCGTTGCTAGCGTCGGGGCGACGTCCGGAGGGCCGGACGGGAAGGACGACGCGGTGGCCAGCAGCGGAAGTACGGCGGCCTTGGCGAATCGGCGTGCTCGCGCGCCGATGGTCGTGATCGGCAGCGTCGTCGCGTTGGCCGCCCTCATCGCGCTGGGGTACAGGCTGGGTACCGACCCGCGGGTCGAGCACGGAGAGGTCGTCATCCTCGTGGCGCTGGCTTCGGGAGCCCTTCTGGTGCTGTCCTGGCTCGTCCGCCTTTTGCAGTGGTGGGGTGCCGCTCGTGCTCCCGCGAAGCGCGTCATGGTGACCGCGCATCTGGCGCAGTCGCCGCAGCCGGGAAGTGCGGGGCGGGTCACCGCTGCGGCGGGCGCCGTGAGCGCCGCCGGCGGGATCGACGCCAGTCCCAAGGGATACGCCGTGTGGCTGACGGTGAACGGCCGGGACGGCCGTGTCCTGCACCAACGCGTCGTCTGGGAACCGTGGTTGCGCGAGCTGACCAGGCCGCGTCAGGCCACGGTCCGGCACGGGTCCGGCGTCAGCGTAGTCGACGTGGCCGGGTACGGGCGGCTCTGGCCGGCGAGTTTCACGCTTCGCCGTCGTCCCTACGGAGTCAGACTCATTCCGTTCCGCAAGGCCCGGAGGCTGCCGAAGGAGAACAGCCTCTCGCACGGCCGTCTGGTCTACCTCTTTCTCCTGCCCGTCCTGCCCTGCCTGCCCGGCGCCGTCTTCCAGGGTACGTGGGCGCTGCTCGGGTGGTGGGCGGCGTACGTCGTCGCCTCGATGGCCGCCGTCGGAGCCTGGTTCGGCATCATCCCGCCCGGCGTGCTTCCGGGAGCAGCCCGTCGGGGCCGCGCCCCGACGACCTCGTGACCACTGACGCGATCGAGCGGACAGGCGGCGACCTCGGCCAGCTCCGTGAGGCGGGGCGGCGGGCCGTGCGGCTGCGGGCTCAGTGCGCCAGCGGGATGAGCGCCGCGCGACCAAGATCGCACGAGATCGGACTGCGGGTGTCGGTCCGGACCTCGATGCGGTGCGTCCGGGTCGTCGACAGCGCCGCTGACCAGGGAAAACGGCTGGTGGGGCGGGCGGGG
Organism: Micromonospora sp. NPDC048842; assembly: GCF_040649935.1. Lineage (NCBI taxonomy): Bacteria > Bacillati > Actinomycetota > Actinomycetes > Micromonosporales > Micromonosporaceae > Micromonospora > Micromonospora sp. NPDC048842. The sequence goes on from NZ_JBEZGK010000004.1 coordinate 320,346, forward strand.
CTCGAACCCGCGACCGAGGGATTATGAGTCCCCTGCTCTAACCGGCTGAGCTACCGCCCCCGATGCCGCGCCGGATCGTATCCTGCCCGGTGGATCACGGGCCAGGGGCGATCAGGCTCCACCTCATCACTGCCGTCGTCGTCTCAGCAGCACGATGGGCAACGCGAGGATAACAGTGAGCACCCACCCGACAGCGATGACGCCCCACCACAATGCCTCGTCCGGCTCGGTGTCGTCGGCGAGGGTGCCGATGGTCAGCATCAGGCAGAGGCCGCCCATCAGCAGGGTGCCGAGTCCGCTGAGCACCATGACCGGGACCTCCCACCAGGAACGTCCGGGGAACTTGACTTCTCGGACGATGGGCCGGGGCTGCGGGATCTGGTCGGGGGTACGGGCCGGCATGGCGACGTGCCGGTCGGACGGCACCCCGGCGTCGATGGCCGGGATCGTCAGTGCGGGCAAATCGAGCATTGTCGGCTCGATGTGCAGCACGATGGCGTCCGCGCCGACCAACTGTCGCGCGCCGTCGGGCCAGGCGAGCATGACAGAGCAGTCGTCGTAGCGGACGGTCAGCGGCCCCTCCGACCGCAGGTAGCTCACCCCGTCGGCGCCGACGCGGAGCCCGCCGGCACCCTCCTTCGCCCGGTACGTCGCGCCCTCCACGGTGTCGGCGGAGTGGGTGGGTGCGGCGACGAAGCCGGCCCAGTCGGCGGTGTGCCCGCCCGGCACCAACAGCAGCGCCGACGCCGTCATTTCTCCGGCCACGTCGTGCAGGTCGGTGAGGCTGACGGCCTTCAGTTCGGCCCGGTGCTCGTCGATGCTGAGGTTCGGCTGCCCCGTCAGCAGGTTGAGGGCGTACGACGGCAACCGCGCGGCGTCCACCTCCGCGGTGGCGAGGACGTCCTCCCGTTTGGCGACTGTCGCATCGAGGTCGGCCTGCTCGATCCGCCCGACCCGCATCTTGGCCAGTACGTCGATGAAGCCACCCAGCACGGCGTCCTGCTTCTCCGCCAGCGCGTCGGCGAGCGCCCGCAGGGTGGCGTACCCGTCGCCGCGCGGCTCGTACGCGGTGGTAGTGGTGTAGGACAGGCCGGCTTCCTGACGGAGCGACCGGTACAGCTCGCGCTCCAGGACACCGGCGAAGGTGCTGGCGGCGGTGCTGCGACGTACCACCGAATCGAGCACGACGCCGCGGGCGCCGTTGACGAAGTACGCAGGGGTCTGCGGCAGCGCCGACGATGCCACAGGCACCGGCTGCCGGACCCCGCTGGGCAGGGCTAGCCGCAGCCCGGCGGGCACGCGGTCACCGGCGATCCAGAGCACCGCGTTCTCCCGGGTGAACCATCGAGCGGCCCATTCGCGCAGGTCGTCGGCGGTAAGCGCGCTCAGCCCCCACTCGGGGTAGCTGCTCAGACCGAAGTCGCGGGCTCCGTGGCGCCACAGCGGGATCTCGTCGACGGCGGCGGCACCTCGGCTGCTCCACTCGGTGCGCAGGATCTCCTTCTCGACTGCCAGCCGCGCGACCGGCAGATCGGAGAGGTTCCCGCAGACGGCGGTGAGGAACGCCGCGATGTCCGTCTCGGAGCCCTGGGTGTGGAACGTGGTGAACACGGGGGCGGTCGCGCCGTTGACGTGGTAATCGGTGAGACCGAGCGGTGCGAGCGCGAGGTGCTCGATGAGATGGGTGATGCCGGCTCGGGCGAGCGTCTCGTCGGCGGTGCCGACCCGGAAGGTCAAACCGGCGTGCATCGGCCCGCCGGTGGGGGCGAGCAGCGTGGGCACCCCGTCCACGTCCAAGTGCTGGATCATGACTTGTCACCCTTCGCGTACGCCGCCGAGCGGTACTTGGTGAATCCTTCGGCGTAGTCCACGTAGGCCCAGGGGTAGGTGGTGCCACGGTTGCCGAGGACGGTGAACTGGCTCGCGGCGGCTGACCACTGCCCGGTGAGGCTGAACATCAGTGCGAACAGCGAACGGACCCCGACCCAGCCGGGCCTGTCGACGTAGTCCGGGTGCAGCACGGAACGCTGCGCGGCCCGCAGGACGTCGTCGGCAACCGGCGTGCTGCGCAGGTAGTCCGCCCACTCCTGGTCGCTGTCGGCGTCGAGCCAGCGTTCCAGGTGCGCCCCGGCGATCAGCACGGCGTTGGGCGCGCCGTCAGGTGCGGCCTCGGCGCACTCTCGGGCGAACGCGAAGGCTCGGTCCCAGTCACCGCTCCACTTCGGGCACAGCTGCTGAAGCAGGCTCGCCTGTGCGGGCAAATGGTGGGGATGGTGGTGGGCGAGCCGGTCGTAGCGGCGGCGCGCCTCGTTCTGGCCCAGCTGCAGGCCCCGGGCGACGTTGATACGTTCGGTCCACGCGGCCGCGTCGTCGGGGTATCGGGCGGTGACGTCGATGAGCACCTGCTCGGCGCGACGCAGGTGCTCGTGGAAGCCGCCGAACTGCGACCTGCTCACGTACTGAGCCCGGGCCCCGCTGCGGATCCGCCATCCCGCGCAGACGAGGTGGGTGCCGAGCAGGGCGCCCGCGAGCTGATCGGTCGGATCCTCGTCGTACACGCGGCGCAGGAACGCGTCAGCGTCGACGTGGTCACCGGCTTCCCGGACGAGCAGTGTTCGGCCGTCGTGGTCGCGGTCGGCGAGCAGCGAGCGGACGGCGGGCCAGTCGGCGGCATCGAGCGCCTTGCGCAGGTCCTCGACCTCGGGGTACGCGGCACCGGCGTCGAAGGTGGGGGCCGGTAGGGGGGCGGGCATGGCGGCGATCATAGGTGATCAACTACGACGGCGGTGCCCTCATGTGCGGCGGGTGTCAGCCGGCGCGCAGCTCGTCCAGCACGGCGTCGGCGGCGCGCCAGCCGCTGGTGAGAGCGCCCTGGATCGATGGGCTGTCCCGGTGGTCACCGGCTACGAACAGGCCCTCCCCCAGCGCCACCGGCTTGCGCAGCCGTCCCTGCGGCGGTGGCGCGGCGGGTAGCGCCTCGGGGACGGCCACAGTGGTGAGGTGGGTCCAGTCGGCGGTGGAGCGGCCGTACAGCCGGGTCAACTCGGCCCGGATGGTCGGCTCGGGTGGGGCCGTCGGGCCGACCACCGAGGTGGCGATGAGGTGCCGTCCGGCGGGCGCGTACGTCGCGGCGGCGTTGCTGAGCACCACAGTGTTGGCGACGAGTTCGCGTCGGTCGCCGTCGACGAGCAGGATCGGTTCGGTGAGCGGCGGCTCGGGAGCGCTGTGGTAGTAGGTGGTGTAGCTGTGCATGCGTACCGTCGCCAGGGCCGGCAGCAGCGCGGCCGCGGCGGGCGGGTCGACGGCGACCACGACGGCCCGGCAGCGGATGTCGCCGGCCTGGGTGCGGACCCGGCCGGGGGCGACCTCCGCGACCGGGGTGTCCAGGTCGAGGAGGTCGGCCGGCAGCGGCGCGGCGATGGCCCGGGGCAGCGCGGCCATCCCTTCGGCGGGCAGGCCGATCCGGCCGCGGGCGAAGGAACGCAGCACCATCGCCAGCACGTGACTGGAGGTGGAGAGTTCCCGGTCGATGAACACACCGGACAGGAACGGTCGCAGCAGCTCCTCGATGATGGCGTCGGACAGGCCGGCGCGGCGCAGCGCCGTCTCGCTGCTGGTTTCCGGGGCGGCAAGGAGCCGGGACGCGGGGAGTGTGGCGCAGCCGGTGGCGAGCGCGGCGAAGCGCAGCCGGTCGAGCAGGGAGCCGACCCCGGCGAGCGCCGTGCCGGGCCCGCCGGTCGGTTCGCGCAGCGGGTTGACCAGGCGCAGCAGCCTGTCGCCCTTGCGGACCAGCACACCGGAGGTGAAGTAGCCGAGGTCGAGCTGGCCGGTGTCGAGCAGCGTGCCGAGCCGGGGATAGGCGGTGTTGAGCACCTGGAAGCCCCTGTCGATGAGGTGACCGTCGACAACGTCGGTGGCGACCCGGCCGCCGAGCCGACCTTCGGCCTCCACCAGCCGCCAGGGCACGCCGGCGCGGTGCAACCGGCGGGCGGCGGCGAGGCCGGCCAGGCCGCCGCCGACGATGACCACATCGGTTTCAGCCAGCACCGCGCGCCTCCCGCTCACCGTTCGCCCGGGACAACCGGCCCGGCCACCAGATCTTCGGCCCGATGTCGTACGCGAGTGCGGGCACCAGCAACGACCGGACGATGATGGTGTCGATCAGTACCCCGATCGCGACAGCCGTACCCAACTCGACGAGCACCACCAGTGGCAGGACGGCGAGGGCGGAGAACGTCGCGGCGAGCACGATGCCGGCGGAGGTGATCACCCCGCCGGTGACGGCGAGGCCGGCGAGCACTCCGGCGCGGGTGCCGCGCTTGACCGACTCCTCGCGGACGCGGCTCATCAGGAAGATGTTGTAGTCGATGCCGAGCGCGACCAGGAAGACGAACGCGAACAGCGGGAACGACGAGTCGACGCCGGGGAAGTCGAAGACGTGGCGGAACAGCAGCGCGCACAGGCCGAGGGTCGCCGCGAAGCTGAGCAGAACCGTGGCGATCAGCAGCAGCGGGGCGAGCAGTGCGCGCAGCAGCAGGGCCAGGATGACAGCGATGACCACCAGCACCACCGGGATGATGACGTTCTGGTCGCGCTTCGCGGCGTCCGAGGTGTCCACGTTGATCGCTGTGAAGCCGCCGACCACAGCGTCCGCGCCGGGCACCTGGTGTACGGCCACCCGCAGCTCGCGGATGGTCCGCTCGGCGCCGTCGCTGTCGGGTGGGTCGGCCAGGGTCCCCTCCAGTTGCACCCGTCCGTCGACGACCTTCGGGGCGGCGTTCTCCTCGGGTGGACCGGTCTGCGGGCCGGCCGGAAGGGGACGGACGTCGGCAATCCCGCGCACGTCCTTCGCCACCTGGGCGACCTGTCGGGCGGTCTGCTCGGTGGTGAAGATGGTGGCCGGGCTGCCGGTGCCGGCCGGGTAGTGCCGGGCGATCACCTCCTGGCCGTCGACCGAGTCGGTGCGCTGGGTGAACAGGTCGGACTGGCCGAGCGTGGTGGCGCCGAGCTGGGTGAGGCCGAGGGTCAGCAGGGCCAGCACGACGGCGGTGCTCAGCCAGATCGGCCGGGCGTGCCGGGCCACGAAGCCGGCGACCCGGCTCCAGATGCCGTGTTCGGCCCGCGGGTCGGCCTGATCGGCTCGGGGCCGTCGGGGCCAGAACGCCCACCGCCCGCCGAGCACCAGCAGCGCGGGTAGGAAGGTGAGCATCACCAGCAGGGTGGCGGCGATGCCGATGGCGGCGACCGGCCCGAGTGCCCGGTTGGAGTTGAGGCTGGACAGCAGCAGGCAGAGCAGGCTGACGATGACGGTGCCACCGGAGGCGATGATGGCCGGTGCGGCGCCCTTCCAGGCGGTCTTCATGGCGTCCCACGGGCGGTCGTGCCGGTGCAGTTCCTCCCGGTAGCGGGCGATCAGCAGCAGCGCGTAGTCGGTGCCGGCGCCGAAGACCAGCACGGTGAGGATGCCCTGGGCCTGCCCGTTGAGCTTGACCACGTCCGCGTCGGCGAGCAGGTAGACGAAGACCGAGGCGAGGGCGTACGACATCCCGGCGGCGAGCAGCGGGAAGATCCAGAGGACTGGGCTGCGGTAGACGATCAGCAGGATCACCAGCACCACGACCAGGGTGACCAGCAGCAGTGGTCCGTCGATGGCGGAGAAGACCTCGATCAGGTCGGCGAGCAGGCCGGCCGGGCCGGAGACGTCCACTGTGAGGCCGTCGCGGTCACCGCCGGTGATGTCGCGCAGTTTCTCGACGACTGTGCCGATCTCCTCGCCCTCGGCGTCGTCCACCGGTACGACGACCTGGAGTGCCTGGCCGTCGTCGCTCGGAATGGGCGGGGGCAGTGGGGTGACCACGCCGGGAATCTGGGCGAACCGGGCGGCGTCGGCGCTCACCCGTTGCCGGTCCGCGTCGGTGATCCCGGAGGGCCGCTCGTAGACGACCAGAGCCGGGATGGTCTGCCGGTCGACGAACTCGCCGGCGAGGTCCTGGGCGCGGGTCGCCTCGGCGTCGGTGGGCAGGAAGGCGGCGTTGTCGTTGGTGGCGACCTCGCTGAGGCGCCCCGCGTACGGGCCGGACACGCCGCCGATCACCAACCAGGCCAGCACGACCGCCACCGCGATCAGCGTGGCCTTGCCGCCTCGTCCGGACATCCGCACTCACCCCAAGGATCGACGCATCAATCGACGCAGCGGTAGCCTCAGTCGACATCGACCATCCTGCCGGGCAAGCAGGTCGAGGGTGGGTGAAACCAGGTCACACACACGAAAACGCCCGTCGGCCGGTGGCTGACGGGCGTACGTGGAAAAGCTCCCCCGATTGGACTCGAACCAATAACCTGCCGGTTAACAGCCGGCTGCTCTGCCAATTGAGCTACAGGGGATCGTGCTCCGCCCGACTTCGGATCTCCCCGACGCCTTGCGACGGGACAAGAGTACAGGACATCCCCCGGTGGTGGTCCAGTGGGTTGCCTCCCCGCCGCCGCATTGACAATAGGGGTAAATCGCCATCCCGGCACAACAATGCTTGAGCGGAGAGCAGGATGGGTAGTTAGCTGCGGACAGAGGACGCAGGCGCGAACAGGTCGCCTTCCGACGGGGCAACTCGCCGGGGTGACGGCGCGTCAGGTACGGAAGGAGCCGCCATGCGCGGAAAGATCATGTTTCTTGGCGGGCTGGCTGCGGGATTCGTCCTGGGCGCCCGTGCCGGCCGGGAAAAGTACGAAGAGCTAGTGGTCCGGGGCCGCAAGGTGCTCGACCACCCGACCGTCCAGGAGGCGGCCGGGGTCGCGCAGGCCCAGGCCAACAAGCTCTACAGCGAGGGCAAGGACAAGCTCGGCCAGACCAAACTGGGCGAGAAGCTGGGCACCACCAACGGCAGCACCGGCAAGCAGGAGCTGACCGCCGCCGACGACGCGTTCGCCGGCACGCCCGCCACTGTGGGCGCCAAGGCGGGCACCAGCACGGTCGGCACGACCTCCGGGTCGCCGTCGTCCACGAACCCCCGCACCAAGCCGTCCGGCTCGGGCACGAACGCCAGCACGCTCTGACCAATCGCACGTCGACGGGCCGGTCGCCGCAGGGCGACCGGCCCGTGGTCTGTCCGACGTGCGGTCAGTCCTTGCTGCTGAACGCCGCGTCGAAGGCGGCGCTCGGTGCGTCGAAGGCGAGCCGGCGGACGAACTGCAACGCCTCAGGGGCGCCGACCAGCCGGTCCATTCCGGCGTCTTCCCACTCGACCGAGATCGGGCCGGTGTAGCCGATCGCGTTCAACGCGCGGAAGCAGTCCTCCCAGGGCACGTCGCCGTGGCCGGTGGAGACGAAGTCCCAACCGCGCCGCAGGTCGGCCCAGGGCAGGTGCGAGGCAAGCCGGCCACGCCGGCCATCGCCGGTACGCACCTTCGCGTCCTTGCAGTCCACGTGGTAGATCCGGTCGGCGAAGTCGAAGATGAAGTTCACCGGGTCCAGCTCCTGCCACACGAAGTGCGACGGGTCCCAGTTCAGCCCGAACGCGGGCCGGTTGCCGATCGCCTCCAGCGTCCGCTTCGTCGTCCAGTAGTCGTACGCGATCTCGCTGGGGTGCACCTCGTGCGCGAACCGGACTCCCACCTCGTCGAACACGTCGAGGATGGGGTTCCAGCGGTCGGCGAAGTCCTGGTAGCCGCGCTCGATCATCGACGGCGGCACCGGCGGGAACATCGCGAGGGTGTGCCAGATCGACGAACCGGTGAAGCCGACGACGGTCTTCACCCCGAGCTTCGCCGCCGCCCGCGCGGTGTCCTTGATCTCCTCGGCGGCCCGCTGACGAACCCCCTCGGGCTCCCCGTCGCCCCAGATGCGGCCGGGCAGGATGTCCTGGTGCCGCTCGTCGATCGGGTGGTCGCAGACCGCCTGACCAACCAGGTGGTTGGAGATCGTGAAGACCTCAAGGTTGTGCTTCGCGAGGGTCTCCCGCTTGCGCTCGACGTACGAGTCGTCGGCGAGCGCCTTGTCGACCTCGAAGTGGTCGCCCCAGCAGGCGATCTCCAGACCGTCGTAGCCCCACTCGGAGGCGAGCCGGCAGACCTCCTCGAACGGAAGATCGGCCCACTGGCCGGTGAAGAGCGTGATGGGTCGCGCCATTGTCCTTCTCCCCTAGTGTGATGGGGATTCCTTGTGCGGACCGGGGCGAGGGTGACCGGACGTGCGCGGCACCCGAGCGGTCACCGGTGGGTGCGGAACACACCTGAGCCCGGCGGGTTGCGCCTCCCACCGGGTCACCGGCCACCAGCACGGTCGCCGACCCCCACCCTATTTCCGCAGTGCCCCATCGGGGAAGCCCCGCGGTCGGCCGATCATCCGATCATTTCCTCGGGCGCGGGCAGGACAGCCCGTACGGTGAAGCCGCCACCGGCGCGTGGGCCGGCGGAGAACGTGCCGCCGAGCCGCTCGGCGCGTCTGCGTACCCCGAGCAGACCCCGTCCGGCGCCCTGGGTGCCGCCGCCGGACGGAGCGGGACCGGCGCCCTCGTCGCGGACCTCGATGGTGATGCCCGCGGTGTCGTAGCGCAGGCGGACCCCGACCGGCGCGCCCGGCGCGTGTCGGCAGGCGTTGGTCAGCGCTTCCTCGATGATCCGGTACGCCACCACGTCGACAGGGCCGGGCAGCGGTCGGGGTTGCCCGGCCATCGTCCACCGCACCGGTTGACCGGCGGTGAAGCCCTCCACCAGCGCGTCGAGGCGGTTCAGGCTGGGCGCCGGCTCGGACGGGTCGTCGGGCTCGTCGGCCCGGCCCAGCGCACCGAGCAGCTGATGGCCTCGCGCCAGCACCGTCCCACGCCACTGCGCGAACAACCCCATGCAGGTCAAGGTACGGCAGCCCGCTGTGAGCCGGTCGGCGGCGTCCACGCAATGCGCCTGCATCCGAGTGCCCCGGCAGCGGCGCGGGGGCCAGCCCTACACCGAGGCCCGGCCTCCCCGACAACCCCGCACACCCCGCGTGCGACGCCCGGCGGGATGGCGACCCGGCGGACGAAGCGGTGCGAGCGTGATGCCTCTGAGTCATCAAGATGACTCAGAGGCATCACGCTCGTTGGAGACACCGCTCGTCGCGCTTCGAGGATGCGACCGTTCGGCGGGGGACGTCGACCGGGCACGTCAGCCGGGAGCACGTCGGCGGTCAGGCCGGCTGGGCCGGAGGGGCCGACGACGTGAGCCGCGGCCCCTCCGCTGTCAGGGGGTCAGGGGGTCAGTCGGTCAGGGCAGGGTCCACTTCTGGTTGGCCGCGTTGAGGCAGGTCCAGAGGTGCACGACGGTGCTGTCGGCGGAGTTGTTGCCGGAGACGTCCAGGCACTTGCCCGACGACGGGTTGCGCAGGGTGCCGTCGGAGGCGGCAGCCCAGTTCTGCGCGCCGCTGCCGTTGCAGGTCCAGAGCTGGATCTTGGTGCCGTCGGCGGTGCCGCTTCCGGAGACGTCCAGGCACTTGCCGAGCGCCTTGATCGTCGAGTTCGGCGTCACGGTCCAGGTCTGCGCCGTGCTGCCGTTGCAGGTGTAGAGCTGGATCTGGGTGCCGTCGGCGGTGGCGGCGTTGCGCACGTCCAGGCACTTGCCGGCGAGACCCTTGATCGGGCCGACACCGGTGCCGCCCCCACCGCCCTTCACCAGTGTGAAGTCGTCCAGGTCGAAGAGCCCCGTGCCGCTACCGGTGAAGGTGAGGTAGAGGTTCTGGGTGCTGGACGGGACGTTGGACAGCGCCGTGGAGACGTTGGCGTAGGTCGTCCAACTGCCGGTGTTGGGCACCGCGACAGTGCCGAGCACCGGGCCGGTGGCCGAACCGGTACGCACCTGGATGGCGCCACCCGCGCCGCCGGAGACGACCCGGGCCGTGAACGAGGTGACCCCGGCCAGGTTGACCCCGTTGTACGCGGCCCAGTCACCCGGGTCGATGTAGCCGACGGTCTGCCCGCCGTTGGCGCCCGCCTTGGTGAACGCGGAGACACCGTTGGCCGAGCTGAACGCCTCGGCCTGGATCGTGCCGGTGGGCGGCGGCGTGGTGCCCAGCTCCTTGATCCGGATGTTGCGGAAGGAGGCGTCGTCACCGGTGCCGTGGTTCTGGATGCCGATGTGACCGGCCAGCGAGCGCACCGGGTTGGTGTTGGTGAAGTCGTTGATCTTCACCCCGTTGAGGAAGATCTGCAGCCGCTCGCCCTCGACCAGCAGCTCGTACGTGTTCCACTCCCCCGCCGCGTTCAGCGCCGCGTCACGGGCGGCGATGTCGGCGGACTTGTAGGTGTAGACCGCGCCGGTGGTGCGGTCGGCCGCGTCGGTGGCGTCGATCTGGATCTCGTACCCGTTGTCGACCGCCGACCAGGGGTCACTCGACGGTGGGAACCCGATGAAGATGCCGGAGTTGTCGTCACCGGCCAGCTTCCAGTCCATCTTCAGCGAGTAGTTGGTGAACTGCTTGGCGTTGTACCAGTACAGTCCCATGCCGCCGACCGAGGTCAGGGTGGCGTCGGTGTTGGTGAAGCTGCCCGGGCCGGCCTGTGACCAACCGGCCGTCGAGCCGTTGAACAGCGGGGTGTAGCCGGTCTCGGGCCGGCAGTCGGCCTTGCTCCGGCCGGAGGCGTACCGGATTCCGCCGAGCAGGTGGTTCCGGAAACCCGCCTCCGCGTACGACGCCTGGGTGTGCCCCGCGCCGGTGTAGAAGGACCGGCCGCCGCTGTAGCTCTTGCACCAGCTCAGCGGGTGGTCGGCGCCCATCCCGCCGCCGGAGTACGACGACTCGTCGAGGGTGGCCAGCACGTGGGCGCTCGACCGGGCGTTGGTGCGGTAGTTGTACCACTCGTCGGTGCGGGTCCAGGTCTGCGGCAGGTGAGCGGTGGCCGCGTGGCCCCGGTCCTCCACCTTCATGTTGGCCTGCTGGATCGCGGGGTGCGAGGCGAACCACGCCCCCACGAGGTTGCCGTAGAACGGCCAGTCGTACTCGGTGTCGGCTGCGGCGTGCACACCCACGTATCCGCGGCCGGAGCCGATGTACGACTCGAAGGCGGTCTGCTGGCTGGCGTTGAGCACGTCGCCGGTGGTGTTGAGGAAGACGACAGCCTCGTACTGGTTGAGGTTGCTCGTGGTGAACGCGGCGGCGTCCTCGGTCGCGGTGACTGTGAAGTTGTTCCCCGCGCCCAGGTCGCGGATGGTCTGGATGCCGACCGGGATCGCGTCGTGCCGGAAACCAGCGGTCTTGGAGAAGACCAGCACGTCGTACGGGGCGTCGGCGGCGCTGGCCGGGGTGGCCGGGGTGGTGCAGGCGATGACGGCGAGTGCGGCCATGGCCGCACCGAGGACGGGTCGCAGGCGTCTGCGCATATCGCTCTCCTAATTGCGGTTAGGAGGGGCCCCTCGCCTCACACTAGGCGCTGTCGAAGGGCCCCTCCCGCCAGCTCAGGGCAGGGTCCACTTTTGGTTGGCGGCGGCGGTGCAGGTCCAGAGGTGGACCACCGTGCTGTCAGCGGAACTGTTGGCGGAGACATCGAGGCACTTGCCCGACGACGTGTTGCGAAGCGTGCCGTCGGCCTGGGCGGCCCAGTTCTGCGCGGCGGTCCCGTTGCAGGTCCAGAGCTGGATCTTGGTGCCGTCGGCGGTGGCGCCGCCCGACACGTCCAGGCACTTACCCAACGACTTGATCGTGGAGTTGGGGGTGACCGCCCAGGTCTGCGCGGCACTGCCGTTGCAGGTGTAGATCTGGATCTGCGTGCCGTCGGCGGTGGCGGCGTTGCGCACGTCCAGGCACTTGCCGCCGAGGCCCTTGATCGCCCCGGCCCCACCGGCCGGGGGCGTCCCGGTGACGAAGGTGAAGGCGTCCAGGTCGTAGAGCGCCCCGGTGCCCGACCCGGCGAAGGTCAGGTAGAGCGTGGTCGTGCCGGTCGGCGGGTTGCTGATCGTCCCGGTGACAGTGGTGAAGGTTTCCCAGCCGCCGGTCACCGGGACCGTGGCCGAGCCGAGCACGGTGCCGGTGGCCGAGCCGGCCCGGACCTGGAGGGTGCCACCGGCGCCCGCCGAGGAGACCCGGGCGTTGAACGAGGTCACGTTGCCCAGCCGGTACGGCTGGAACGCGATCCAGTCACCGTTGTTGATGTCGCCGACGGTCTTGCCACCCTCGGCCGGGGTCTTGCTGAACACGTTGACCCCCGACGAGGTGCCGTAGAACTCGGCCTGGCGGTGCCGCGGCGGCAGCGTGTGCTGGGTGTGCGTGGTCAGCCCACCGGCGTCGGTGTACTCGGCGTCGAAGATCGCGAAGATGTTCGCCGCGTCGTCGTGCTCACCGTCGACCGGGATGGTGATCGAGCCCGAGCAGCCGGTCTTCGAGGTGATCTGGTGCCCGTGCTGGTCGTGCCCGAGCACGTAGGTCATCTTGACCTTCGTGCAGTCGATGGTGCCGTCCTCCGGGTCGGTCACGGTGATGCTGTATGCCACCGTGTCTCCGAAGCCGAACAGCTGACCGTTGCCCGGGTTGTTGATCGTGACGGTGGGCGCGGTGTTGCCGACGCTGATCTGCACGCTGCTGCTGCCGGTGGCGCCCTGCGGGTCGCGCACCGTCAGCGTGGCGGTGTAGGTGCCGTTGGCGCTGTAGGTCTTCGTCGGGTTGGCGGCGGTCGAGGTGGTCCCGTCACCGAACGCCCACGAGTAGGTCAACGCGCCGCCCTCGGGGTCGGCCGAGCCGGCCGAGGAGAACGTCACAGCGAGCGGAGCCGCGCCGGAGGTGCGGTTGGCGCTGGCCTTCGCGGTGGGCGCCCGGTTGCCGCCGCCGACGTAGTCGAAGCGGTAGAGCGCCGAGTTGGCGTCACCGTTGAAGTAGCCGGTGCCGTAGTCGAGCACGTAGTACGCGCCGTCCGGGCCGAACGCCGAGTCCATCACCTGCTTGCCGACCCAGGGGAAGGTGTCGATGGTGCCCCGGGAGCCGTCGGAGTTGACGTGGATCGGCTTGATCCAGCCCCGGCCGAACTCGGTGGCGAAGAACTGCCCGTCGAACGACTGCGGGAACTTGGTGGTGGAGGTCGACGAGGCGTTGTACCGGTAGACCGGGCCGCCCATCGGCGACTCGGAGCCGCCGCCGAACTCGGTCGGGGTACCGGCGTCGCCGGCGTACCGGATCCAGGCCGGCTGGGCCGGCGGCAGGGTGGTCCGGCCGGTGTTGCGGAACGAGTTGTTTGTCGGCCCGCCGGTGCAGTTGTACTTCGCGCCGCTGGCGCTGGTAGCGAAGTCGAACTCGTTGTACGTCTCGGTGCTGGTGTTGGTGCCGGTGCAGTACGGCCAGCCGTAGTTGCCCGGTGCCGCGACCCTGTTGAACTCCACCTGACCGGACGGCCCGCGGGTGGAGCTGGTGGAGCCGGCGTCCGGCCCGTAGTCACCGACGTAGACCACGCCGGTGGCCTTGTCCACGCTGATTCGGAACGGGTTGCGGAACCCCATCGCGTAGATCTCCGGCCGGGTCTGGGCCGTGCCGGGGGCGAACAGGTTGCCCGACGGGATGGAGTACGTGCCGTTGGCGTTCACCTTGATCCGCAGGATCTTGCCACGCAGGTCGTTGGTGTTGCCGGCGCTGCGCTGCGCGTCGTACGCGGGGTTGCGGTTGGTCCGCTCGTCCAGCGGCGAGTAGCCGGAGGACTCGAACGGGTTGGTGTCGTCGCCGGTGGACAGGTAGAGGTTGCCGGCGGCGTCGAAGTCGATGTCTCCACCGACGTGGCAGCACACACCCCGGCTGGCCGGGACGTCGAGCACGTCGACCTTGCTGGACTGGTTGAGCGTGAAGTCCGAGTTGAGGGTGAACCGGGAGAGCCGGTTGACGCCGTTCCAGGCCGAGAAGTCGGTGCCGGTGGCCGGCGCGTCGCCGCCGGGGGTGGAGAGCGGCGGCGCGTAGTAGAGGTAGATGTAGCGGTTGCTGGCGAAGCCCGGGTCGATCCCGACGCCCTGCAACCCCTCCTCGTCGTGCTGGTAGACCGACAGGGTGCCGATCACGGAGGTGGTGCCGTTGGCGTCGGTGCGGCGCAGGGTGCCGTTGCGGGCGGTGTGCAGGACCGAGCGGTCCGGGAGCACCGCCAGCGACATCGGCTCACCCATGTCGGTCACGCCGCGAGCCAGCTCGACCTGCTGAAAGTCGCTGGCGACGATCGTGTGTGCCTGGGCGGGGGCCGAGCCGGCGGCGAAGGTGACAGTGCCGGCGGCGACCGCCAGCAGCAGCGCGGATCCGGCGGAGAACCATCGTCGGGACCGTTGTCTCGGAGCGTCCTTCATGGACATTTGTGCTGTCCCTTCCTGACGTGTGACTGCCAGGCCGGGCGCGCGCCGTCGCGCCGGATGCCGTAGCGGTGGTGGGGGGGTCGATGGGTTACCGCGCCGCCGGTTCACCTCGACGAAACATTGTCGTGTTGGTCACGACACTAAGTCGCACGTGTCGATGTGTCCATACCTTCCGGCGGTTCAGCATCAACTTTTGTCGATTTGATCGAAAGTCGCCGGTCAGGCGCGTCGGTCGATCGCCTGCCCGGCCAGCGCAACCAGGGCCGCGCGGGCCTCGTCGGCCACCATGGCGTTCTGCAGGGCGGAGAGCGCGGCCTCGGTCCGGACCCGGATCATCTGCTCGATCCGCTCCCGCGCGCCGGTCGCCTCGATGATGTCGCGCAGCTCCGCCGCGCCCTCGGCGTCCAACGCCGGGTTGCCGAACAGCTCCCGCAGCCGGATGGTCTGCGGCCGGTCGGCGGCGCTGCGGGCCAGCGCCATCATGACAGTGGGCTTGCCCTCACGTAGGTCGTCCAGGACCGACTTCCCGGTCACCGCCGGGTCACCGAACACGCCCAGGACGTCGTCGCGGAGCTGGAACGCGTCACCCAGCGGGTCACCGAACTCGCCCAACGCGGCGATCAGCTCCGGCCCCGCGCCGGCCAGGGCCGCACCGATCTGCAACGGCCGGGTGACCGTGTACCGGGCAGCCTTCATCCGGATCACCGTGAGCGCGCTGGCCACCGAGCCGTCACCCACACCCGAGACCAGGTCCAGGTACTCCCCCGCGATCACCTCGGTACGCATCAGCGCGAACACGCCGTAGCCCCGGTGCACCTGCTCGGTGCTCAGCCCGCACTCGTGGAACATCTGATCCGACCAGGCCGCGCAGAGGTCCCCGCAGAGCAACGCCGTGTTTCGGCCGTACGCCTCAGGGTCACCGCGCCACGAGGAGCGGGCGTGCAGGTCGGCGAAGAGCCGGTGCACCGACGGCTCACCCCGACGGCGGTCGCTGCCGTCCAGGATGTCGTCGTGGATCAGCGCGAACGCGTGGAACAGCTCCAGGGCCGCCGCCGCCACCACGATCGGGGTGCCGTCGGCCGCCCCCGCGCCGCGCCAACCCCAGTAGCAGAACAGCGGTCGTAGCCGTTTGCCACCGGCCAGCACGAACCGTTGCAGCGCGGTGAACACGCCGCGCGGCGCTCCGTCCGGCCAGTCCGGGCCCTGCCGGCTGAGAAACCCGGCCAACTCGGCGTCGAAACGCGCCCGCAGCTCGCTGGCGTCGGTGGGCGCGACGGTGACCGTCATGAACCCTCCCCCGACCCGCCGGCACCGCCGGGGCTCAGCCCGGCCAGTTCCAGCAGCAGCGCCTTGACCTCGGTCGCCGCGATCTTGTCCCGGGCCGCTGTCGGGTCGGAGCAGAGCAGCACCGGGCCGTCCGCCGGATCGTCCGGCAGTCGCCCGTGCGAGCCCCGTACCGCCCGCGCGCCGGCATCGAGGCCGACAGCGCTCATCAGGTACCGCATGCCGAGCTTCTTGCGGGCCAGCGCGACCCCGGCCCGAGCCTTCGCGGCACCGGGGTTCGCCGGGTCGAAGAACAGCTCCGCCGGGTCGTAGCCCGGCTTCCGGTGAATTTCCACCAGCCGGGCGAAGTCCGGTGCCTGGGCGTCGTCCAGCCAGTAGTAGTAGGTGAACCAGGCGTCCGGCTCGGCCACCAGCACCAGCTCACCGGCGCGCGGATGGTCCAGTCCGTGTGCGGCCTTGCCCTCGGCGTCGAGCACCTCGGCCACCCCGGGCAGGCCGGCGCAGAGCTTCGCCACCGCGGGCACGTCGGCCGGATCCTTGACGTAGACGTGCGCGATCTGGTGATCGGCGACAGCGAACGCCTTCGACGTCCACGGGTCGAGGTACTCCATGCCCGCCTGGGTGTGCACCCGCAAGAGGCCCTCGGCGCGCAGCAACCTGTTGACGTCCACCGGCCGGGACACGTCGGTGATGCCGTACTCCGACAGCACCACCACTGTGGCGTCCCGGGCCCGGGCGGCGTCCAGAAGGGGGCCGAGCACCGCGTCCAGCTCGGCTGCCGCCGCGGCGGCCTGGGCCGACGAGGGACCGAAGCGTTGCAGGTCGTAGTCCAGGTGCGGAACGTAGACAAGGGTCAGGTCGGGTGACACGTCGGCGAGGATCTGCTCGGCCGCCTGGCAGATCCACCGCGACGACGGCAACCCGGCGGTCGGCCCCCAGTAGGTGAAGAGCGGGAAGGTGCCCAGCCGCCCGGTGAGCGCGTCGTGCAGCTCCGGCGGGTCGGTGTAGCAGTCCGGCTCCTTACGACCGTCGGCGTAGTAGACCGGGCGGGGTGTCACCGTCCAGTTGACGTCGGCGCCCATGGCGTACCACCAGCAGACGTTGGCCACCGTGTAGCCCGGTTCGGCCCGGCGGGCGGCCTGCCAGAGCTTGTCCCCGCCGACCAGCGCGTTGTGCTGCCGCCACAGCAGCACCTCGCCCAGCTCGCGGAAATACCACCCGTTGCCGACGATCCCGTGCCCGCTGGGCTGCTCGCCGGTGAGGAAGGTGGACTGCACCGAGCAGGTGACGGCGGGCAGCACCGTGCCCAGCTCGGCCCGGAAGCCGCCGTCGGCGACTCCCCGCAGTCGAGGCATGTGGGCCAGTAGTCGGGGCGTCAACCCCACCACGTCGAGGACCACCAGTCGCCGGCTCATCGCGTCACTCCCATACTCACGGTTCGCTCTGCGGTCAGGCCGAGGCCGACCAGTTCGTCCCGGGCGAACGCCAGCTCCGCGGCGATGCCGGCGGCCAGCTCCGCGTCGGTGCCGGGCCGTCGGGCGGCCGGCAGCACCCCCCAGGTGTACGTCTCGACGTCGAGGTGGTCGCAGCCGGCCGTCGGGCCGTCGAAGAGCGCTCTCAGGGCCGCGCGAAGCACCGGCAGGGTCGAGCCGAGCGGCTCCTCGGGTGGTGCGTGCAAAGGCACGTGGTAATGCACCCGCCACGGCCCGGGCAGCGCCCGGTCCAGCGCCTCGTCCAGGTCGTCGGCCGCGTACGCCGGGTCGGCCGGGTCGGCCAGACCGGCGCAACCGGCGCCCCGGGTCTGGTGCAGGAAGCGCGGCTCCACCCAACGGCGCAACGCCTCGGCCCCGCCCTCCGGGTCGGCGGCTTCGACGGCGGCGGAGACCTGCACCTTCACCACCGGCAGTCCGGCCGCCCGCAGTCGGTGCAGCGCCTCGGCCGGCTCCTCCCAGGCGCAGGCCAGGTGGGCGAGGTCGACGCAGACACCCAGCCGTTCGGTGTCCATTCCGGACAGCAACGCGGCTGCCTGACCCGTGCTCTCCACCACACAGCCGGGCTCCGGCTCGAAGGCGACGCGCACCTCACGGCCGGTGTCCCGCTGCACGTCGGCCAGGCCGGCGGCGAGCTGGTCCAGCCGGCGCCGCGCCGCGTCGGCCCGGTCGGTGTCCCACGGTGAACGCCAGGCCAGCGGCAGCGTGGAGATCGAACCTCGGGCGGCGTCGTCGGGCAGCAGGTCGGCGAGCACCCGGGCCAGGTTGAGGGTGTAGGTCAGGCGCTGCTCGGTGGTCCAGTCCGGGTGGTACACGTCCTGCTTCACCACCGGGGCCTGGAAGGCCGCGTACGGGAAGCCGTTGAGGGTGACCACCTCCAGGCCGCGCGCGTCCAGCTCGCTGCGCAACCGGCGGCGTAGCGTCGGGTCGGCGGCCAGCTCGGCGGCGACCGGGGCGGCCAGCCACAGGCCGAGCCCGAGCAGATCGCTGCCGAGCGTCTCGCGGACCGGCACCGCGTAGGTGTCCAGTTGACCGAGGATGCCGGCCAGGTCCTCGGCCGGGTGCACGTTCGTGCAGTAGCTCAGGTGGACGGTCTCACCGCCGGCATGTCGCAGCCGCATCAGCTACCGCCGCGCAGGATCGAGTTGCCGGTCTGCGGGTCCACGGCGGCGGCTGCCTCCAGGTCGCTGAGGTCGAGCCGCCCCGACTGCCCGTAGAACTCCACCGGGTTTCGCCACAGCACCTTGTCGACGTCGTCGTCGCTGAAGCCGGCAGCGAGCATCGCCTCGCCGGTGGCTCGGGTCAGCAGCGGGTCGGAGCGCCCCCAGTCGGCTGCCGAGTTGACCAGCATCCGATCCGTGCCGTACTCCCGCAGCAACTCCACCATCCGCTGCGGGGTCATCTTGGTGTCCGGGTAGATGGAGAAACCCAGCCAGCAGCCGCTGTCGCGGACCAGCTTCACCGTCACCTCGTTGAGGTGGTCGACGACCACCCGACCCGCGTCGATGCCGGACTCGGCGACCACGGCGAGGGTCCGCTCGCAGCCGCGCGCCTTGTCCCGGTGCGGGGTGTGCACCAGCGCCGGCAGGTCGTACGCCACAGCGAGGGCGAGCTGCGCCGCGAACGCCTCGTCCTCCTCGGGCGTCATCGAGTCGTACCCGATCTCGCCGACCGCCACCACCGCGTCCTTGTCCAGGTAGCGGGGCAGCAGGTCGAGGACCGGCCGGCAGCGCGGGTCGTTGGCCTCCTTGGGGTTCAGGGCAATGGTGGCGAAGTGGCGCACCCCGAACTGCCCGGCCCGGAACGGCTCCCAGCCGATCAACGAGTCGAAGTAGTCGGTGAACGAGGCGGCGCTGGTGCGCGGCTGGCCCAGCCAGAACGCCGGCTCCACCACCGCGCGCACTCCGGCGGCTGCCATCCGTTCGTAGTCGTCGGTGGTGCGCGAGGTCATGTGGATGTGGGGGTCGAAGATGCGCATTCACGCCTCCTGGGGCAGTGCGGCGGTGAGCCGGTGGAGCAGGTCGTTGGCGTCGGCGGGCAGCTCCCGGCCGGCGGCGTGCCGTTCGGCGGCCAGCGCGGCCAGCATCGCGGTCAGCTCGCCGTCGGCCCGGGTGTCCAGGTCGGCCACGGTCGCCAGGGGGACGCCACTGAAGACGCACTTGAGCACCGCCTGCCGCCAGGCGGCCTGGTCGAGGTGCCGGGCGTACGGGCCGAGCGCGGCGGCGACCAGCCGGGTGTCGTTGGTCCGGATCGCGTCGTGCAGCAACGGAACCCCGTCGGCGCCGATCGGCAGCAGTGGCAGGGCACGCAGCACGGCTCGTCGCTCGGCCGCGTCACCGTGCTGGTAGAGGCGCTCGGCGTACGCCGCGTGCTCGCCGGGCAGGCTGGTGAGCAGCAGCACCCGGGCCGCGTCGTCGGCGGTCCAGCCGGGGGCGTCGGGCAGCGCGGCCCGTCCGCAGCGTCGGCCGGCGGCGGGAAAGAGCCTGGTGATCGCGGTGGGCTCGGTGCTGACCCGGCGCAGGGCCGTGTCCAGCCAATCCGGATCGGGTACGCCTCCCAGCGCGGCCCGTAGTGAATCCGGTGTCATCCCGTCTCCTCCCCTTGTTGCTACGCAGGCACCCCAGGAATGTCTGCGGGCAGTTCGTCCTTCGTGCGGCCGGCCAGTGCGGCGGCACGCAGGAACTCGATCGACCGGGCGGCCACGGCGGGTGCGGCGTGCGAGTCGCGGGGCAACTCGACGGCGACCAGGCCGCGGTAGCCGGCGTCGCGCAGCGCGGCCAGCACCGGCGGGAAGTCGATCTCGCCGACGCCGAACTCCAGGTGCTCGTGCACGCCTCGGCGCATGTCGTCGATCTGCACGTTGACCAGGTGGTCGGCCACCTCGGCGACGCACTGCGGCACCGGCCAGGGCTCCAGGCACCGGCAGTGGCCAATGTCGAGGGTGATGCCGAAGCAGGCCGGGTTGTCGAGAGCGGCGTGCAGCCGACGCCAGTCCGCGATGTCCTGCACCAGCATGCCCGGCTCCGGTTCGAAGCCGACTGTGACGCCGGCGGTGTCGGCCGCGTCGACCACTGTGGCGCAGCCAGCCACCAGCCGGTCCCAGGCGCACTGCTGTGACACCGCCTCGGGTCGGACACCCGCCCAGAACGAGACCGCCTCCGCGCCCAGGTCGGCGCCGATCCGCACGGCCCGGCGCAGGAACTCGATCCGCCGGGTCGGGTCGTCGTGCAGCAACGTCGGGGCGTGCTTCTGCCACGGGTCGAGCAGGTAGCGGGCACCGGTCTCGATGACCACCCCCAGGCCCAGCGACTCCAACCGTCGGCCGACCGCGGCGACCCGGCGGGTGAGCCCGGGCGCGAACGGGTCCAGGTGGTCGTGGTCCAGGGTGAGCGCCACCCCGTCGTAGCCGAGGTCGGCGATGACGGCGAGCGCGTCGTCGAGGCGGTGGTTGGCGAAGCCGTTCGTGCCGTACCCGAGGCGCAGCGTGGTGGCGTCGGCGGCCGACGCACCGGGCCGGGGCTCGGGGACGTTCATGTCGGGGAGACCTTCCGGGCCAGCCGTCGACCCAGCGGCGCGGCCGCCGCGACGGCCACCCCGAGCAGACCCGCTCCACCACGTGCGGTGAGAGCGCCCTGGAGGGCCGGCAACCCGGTGATCCCGGCGCCGACGGCAGCGCGGACCCGCCCGGCCGACGGGTCCCGGACGACCTCGGCCTGGGCCGCGCCGTACCGGGCGGCGTACCAGCCGGCCAGCACTGCGGGCAGCACCGCCGCGATGGTGGCCGACCGGCTGCGACCCGCGCGCGCACCGGTCTCGTCGACGGTGTCGGCCCGGTCGGTGGCCCCGGCCTGGTTCGTCGTGCGGAGGGCCGCGCGTCGGGCGCCCGGCACGGCGACGGCGGCACTGACGGCGACCAACGCGGTGCCAGCGAGGGTCCGCATCGGCAGGGTGGCGTCGGCGCCGGTGACCTCCCGGCGGGACAGCGCGGTGACCGTCCAGGTGTGCGCGGCGACGGTGGCCGCCGCCGGCAACGCCCGGGTCATCCGGCCGCCGGACGCGCCGAGCAGCACGTCCAACCCTCGGCAGGCGGCCATCACGGCCGGGCCGGCCGCGGTGTTCTTGGCCAGCAGGTCGTACCCCCAGATGGTGGCGGCCAGCGGCACGGCCAGCGCGACGGCGCGGCGACCGCCCGCGGCGGCGGCCAGGCCCACGCCAGCGGCCGTGAGGCCCGCCGCGAGACCGACAGCGGCGGCCGGGGTGATCCTCCCGCTCGGGATCGGCCGCTCGGGCCGCTCCTCGGCGTCCAGACGCCGGTCGGCCCAGTCGTTGGCGGCCATGCCGGCCCAGTAGAGCAGCACCGAAGCGCCGGCCAGGGCGGGGGTACGCGGGCTCAGCGCGCCGGCCGCCGCGGCCCCGGCGATCACGTCACCGGGCACCGAGAGCGCGGCCGGCGCCCGGACCAACTCGGCCAGATCAGCCAACGTTGTCATGGTCACCGTTCGCCGTCGTTCAGTTGCCGGGTGAAGGCGGTCAGCCGGGCCCACTGCTCGCCCAGCGAGTGGGTGGGCGTGCCCAGCGGGTCCTTGAAGAAGAAGCCCAGGTCGGCCAGCGGCCCCACCTGCCCGGCGGCGTGTGCGGCGGCGGTGAGTCGGGCCAGGTCGAGGACCAGCGGCGCGGCCAGTGCCGAGTCACAGCCGTGCCAGGTGAACTCCATCCGCATGCCGGTGCCGAGGAATCCGCTGAAGGTGATCAGATCCCAGGCGGTCTTGAAGTCGCCCAGCTCCTCGACGTACTCGATGCGGGTGCCGCCCTGCGGGACGTAGCCCAGCGTCTCGCCGAGCACCCGCTGCTTGCTCTGCACCTTGGCCGCGTTCGCGGCCGGGTCGGCGAGGGTGGCGCCGTCGCCACCGCCGAGCAGGTTGACCCCGGACCAGGAGCCCACGGCCAGGTTGCGCATCGCGAACATCGGCGCGAGCACCGACTTGACCAGGGTTTCCCCGGTCTTGCCGTCGTGCCCGGCGTACGGCAGTCGGGCCTCCTCGGCCAGCGCGGCCAGCGCCGGCAGCCGCAGCCCGGTGGACGGGGTGAAGTCGACGTACGGGCAGCCGGCGAGCACTGCGGCGTACGCGTAGAGGGAGCTGACCGGCAGCACCTCGTCCGAACCGTCGAGGGCGGCGCGTAGCGCGGCCGGGTCGGCGTGCGCGGGGTGCTGTTCAGGGGCCGGCTCGGTGGCGGAGACGTTGACCACGACCACCCGGTCCAGCTCGTGCCGCTCGCGGAAGCTGGTCAGGTCGCGGACCACGGCCTCGGCCCGGTCGGCCTGGGTGTCGCCGACCGGCGCGGGGCGCAGCTCCTGCTCGACCACGCCCAGTTCGTCGCGGAGCGCGGCGACCAGTCGCCAGGGGATGACACCGGCGTCAGCGAGGGCCTCGGCGCGCTTGCACAGCGGAGTGGTGGCCAGGTCGTGTCCGCCGAAGACCAGATCGGCGAAGGCCGGCAGGGCTGGGCCGCGCAGCTCGGGAAGCTCGGTGACGCAGCCGGTCGGCCCGGCCAGGCCGGCCCGCAGCGCGAGCCCCCCGACGATGCTGGTGGTCGCGACGGAACCTCGCGCTCCTACCAGCCAGACACCTGTTCGCATGGTGCTCCTTCCCCAATCACGAGGAACCGTCGGTACCGCTAAATATAGGAATATCAGAATATGTTTCGGAAAGATACGGCCAGGTTTCGGAAAGTTTCGGGCCGGGTGGATGGGCCCCGTCCGCTCGCCCCGCACCGGAACAGCACCGGCTTCCGACGTCGGCGTCGGCGGCGACGACGCCGGACCGGATCCCGGCAGGTGCGAGCAGACGGGGCTGGTAGGCAGGGTCGGGTCGGCGTCTCGACCCTGCCTCCCCCGCATCCGGCCGGTCGGGGCATTGGCATGCCCCGGCCGGGCGTCTCAGGCCGCCGCGACGGGCGGTGCTATCAGGTGCTCCGGAACTTTCCCGGTGGTGGCGGTCCTCCGGTGCGGCCGGGGAATCCCGGTCCGGTCGCACCGGACGACCGTCCTGCTCGTGCGCCACCGGGCCGTAGGGCCCGGCTGCACGCTCTCCGACGCCGACCTCTGTCCCGGCCACGGGGCGCAATCCGTGGCTGGTCCCTCGCCGGTCGGCTTCGGAAAGCCGGTCGGGCGACGGCGGTGCGATCACCGCCGTCGCGGATGGTCAATGGTCAGACGGCCGCCGCTGTCAGCGTCGGTTCCACCTCGGCCCAGGAGGAGCCGAGCTCCGCCGAGCGGGCCACCGCGTCCAGCACCAGCTGGACCTGCAACGCGTCGGCGAAGGAGGGAGTCGGGTCGACACCGGTGGCGACCGCCTCGATGAAATCGCGCATCTCGTGCGTGAACGAGTGCTCGTAGCCGATGATGTGGCCCGGGGGCCACCACGCCGACATGTACGGGTGCTCGCCCTCGGTCACCAGGATGCGGCTGAAGCCCTGCTCCACGGCCGGGCGGGTCGCGTCGTAGAACTCCAGCTCGTTGAGGCGCTCCAGGTCGAAGACCACACTGCCCAGCGAGCCGTTGATCTCGACGCGCAGCGCGTTCTTACGGCCGGTCGCGAACCGACTCGCCTCGTACGTGGCCAGGGCGCCACCGTCGAGCCGCGCCACGAAGACCGCGGCGTCGTCGACAGTGACAGTCCCGGTGGGCGCCGTGTGGCCGTCCACCGAGGCCGCCAGACCGCTCGACTCGGCCGGCAACGGCCGCTCCTTGACGAAGGTCTCGGTGACCGCGCTGACGCCGCTGATCCGCTGACCCGTGACGAACTGGGTCAGGTCGATGATGTGCGCGCCGATGTCACCGAGCGCGCCGGAGCCCGCCCTGTCCTTCTGCAACCGCCAGACCAGCGGGAACTGCGGGTCCACGATCCAGTCCTGCAGGTACGTCGCACGGACGTGTCGAATCACCCCGAGCCGTCCGTCGGCGACCAACTGGCGCATCATCGTGACCGCGGGGACCCGGCGGTAGTTGAACCCGCACATCGACCGCACTCCGGCGGCCCGGGCGACGTCCGCCGCAGCGGTCATCGCCCGTGCCTCCTCCACCGAGTTGGCCAACGGCTTCTCGCACAGAACGTGCTTGCCTGCGGCCAACGCGGCGAGAGCGATCTCGGCGTGACTGTCACCCGGGGTGCAGATGTCGACAACGTCGATGTCGTCCCGGTTGATCAGGTCACGCCAGTCGGTGGTGTACGCGTCCCAGCCGAGTGTGTCGGCGGCGTCAGCCACCTTCGCTGTGTCTCGGCCGCAGATCAACGCCATCCGGGCCCGCGCCGGCAGGTCGAAGACGCGGTTCACGGTGCGCCACGCCTGTGAGTGCGCGGCGCCCATGAACGCGTAGCCGACCATGCCGACCCGCAGTTCTTTGTCTGTCGTGGACAAGGTGGGTCTCCCCCCGGTATGTCAGAACCCGAGCTTGTCGTAGCTGCTCGCGTTCTCCTTGGTGATCGTCTCCGAGGCCAGGGTCACTTCCTTGGGCACCTGCAGCTCCGTCAGGTCGCCCAGGCCACGACCCTGCGCGATGAGCCGCGCGAGCGAGACCGCCGAGGAGGCCATCGACGGGTTGTAGGTGACAGTGGCCTTCAGCACGGTGTTGTCGGCCTTGATGGCGTCGATCGCGAGCTTGGAGCCCGCGCCGCCGACCATGAAGAACTCCGACCGGTTGGCCTGCTTGATGGCCGCGAGCACACCGATGCCCTGGTCGTCGTCGTGGTTCCAGATGGCGTCGATCTTCGGCAGCGCCTGGAGCAGCTGGGACGCCTCACGCTGACCGCTGTCCGAGGTGAACTCGGCCGAACGACGGTTCCGCACGGTGAACCCGTAGGTCGCCAGGGCGGCCTTGAAGCCCTCGCTGCGCTCGACGGTCAGCGGGATCTCCAGACCGGCGATCTCACCGATGACCGGGTTGGCGACGCCCTTGTCCTTGAGCATCTTGCCGATGTAGTGCCCGGCCGAGACACCCATGCCGTAGTTGTCGCCCTTGATGACCAGCCGCGAGGCCAGCGCGTCGGGGAACGCCCGGTCGAGGTTCACGATCGGGATGCCCGCCTGCATCGCCTGGAGGGCAACGGCGTTGACCTCCTTGCCGTCGTGCGGCAGCACGACGATGATGTCCGGCTTCTGGGCGACCAGCGTGCCGAGCGTGGAGCGCTGGGCCTCGGAGTTCGACCCGCCGTCGACCTCCTTGAACTCCACGTCCGAGTAGGCAGCGGCCTGGGCCTTGGCGTTGGCGTGGATCGCGCCCATCCAGCCGTGGTCGGCGGCCGGGGCGGAGAAGCCGATGACGACCTTCTTGCCCGGGGCGTTGTTGCCTTCGGTGTTTCCGGCGGCCTTGGTCTGGGTGCTGGCGGCCGGGGTCTCGTTGCTGGTGCAGGCAGTGAGAAGGGTGGCAGCGCCCACTGCGGCTCCACCGAAGAGCAACCGGCGGCGCGACAGGTCGCGACTGTGCTGGGTCATGAATGACCTCCTGGGAGCGGGATTTGACTTATTGAGGGTGTGCGAGGCCCGGCCAGCGTCGAACGTTCTCGACGTCGCCAGGACAACGGTGCGGTGCGTCAGGTTGCGGTGGTGACCCTGTTCCGCGCGAGGAGCCGAGTGACTGACTTGAACTGGAACTGCTGGACCAGGACGGCGGCGACGATGATGCCGCCCTTGACCATGTTCTGCGCCTCGATGGAGAGGCCGTTGATGGCGAAGAGGTTCGTGATGGTGGCGAAGATGATGACGCCGAGCAGCGAGCCGACGATCGTGCCCCGGCCGCCGCTGAGCAGCGTCCCGCCGATGATCGCCGCGGCGATCGCGTCCAACTCGTACAGGTTGGCCATCGCCGCCTGCGCCGAGGTCGCCTGCGAGGTGAGCATGATGGCGGCGATACCGCAGCAAAGACCGGAGAGCGCGTAGAGCAGCATGGTGTGTCGCCGGACGTTGATGCCCGCCAGCCGGGCCGCCTCCGGGTTGCCACCGACGGCGATGGTCCGCCGGCCGAAGGTCGTGCGGTTGAGCACTACCCAACCGGCCAGCACGACAGCGCCGAGGATGTAGACCAGGATCGGGATCCCGATCACCTTGCGCGCGGCGATGTCGTTGATGAAGGTGCTGCTCGACACCTGGGTCTGCTTGTTGGAGATCGACGCCGCGAGCCCTCGCGCGGCCACCAGCATCGCGAGCGTCGCGATGAAGGGGACCAGCCGCCCGTACGAGATGAGCACACCGTTGACGAGGCCGACGCAGACGCCGACCGCGAGGGCGGCGAAGATCATGCCGCCGGCGCCGTAGCTCTGGGTGGCCACGGTGGTGCACCAGACCCCGGCCAGCGCGACGATCGCGCCGACCGACAGGTCGATGCCACCACCGATGATCACGAAGGTCATCCCGACAGTGACCACGCCGACGACCGAGGCCAACTGGAGAATGGCCAGGACGTTGTTCCAGACCCAGTTCGGGTCGCCGTACAGGTCGGGCTTGGTGACCGCGCCGACCACGATGAGCGCGGCGAGCACCCCGATCAGACCGAGGTTGCGCTTGGCGCCGTCGCCACCGTCACCGCGCCACCAGGAGAGCTTGCCCCCGGATCCTGCCTTGTTATTGGCCACCGCCGTCTCCGCCGGGTCCACCGGCGGCGACTGCGCCGGAAGCTGCGGGCGCTCCGGTGTCGCGGTGGGAGTGGGAGTCGCGTCGCTCATGCCGGTGCGCCTTCCATCAAGGACCCCGCCATCACGAGGTCAAGCACAGTGTTCTCGTCGAGTTCGCCGGCCGCGGCTTCGCGGACGACCCGCCCTTCCCGCATCACCAGCACCCGGTCGGCAAGACCCAGCACCTCGGGCACCTCGCTGGAGACCAGCAGCACCCCCACGCCCTGAGCGGCCAATGCCCGGATGACCTGGTAGAGCTCGGCCCGGGCGCCCACGTCCACGCCTCGGGTCGGCTCGTCGAGAAGCAGCAACTTGGTGCCGCCGAGCAGCCAACGCCCGACCACCACCTTCTGCTGGTTGCCGCCGGACAGCGTGCGCACCGGCCGGTCCACGTCCCGGGGCCGCAGCTCCAGGGTCTCCGCGATCCGGTCCGCCTCGGCGCGTTCCTTGGCGGCGTTGGTGAAACCGAGCCGCGCGTACCGGCCGAAGGTGGCCAGCGTGACGTTGCGGTAGATCGGCTCGCCGAGCAGCAACGCCTGGCTCTTGCGCTCCTCCGGGGCCATTCCCATGCCGGCGCGAACCGCCGCGCCGACGCCGGGCCGGAGGACCTTCCCGTCCATCTGCACAGTGCCGGCCTCCGGGAGGCGGGCACCGTAGATCGTCTCCAGCAGCTCGGAGCGACCGGAGCCGACCAGCCCCGCGATGCCCACGATCTCCCCGGCACGCACATTCAGCGACACGTCGGCGAACTCGCCAGTGCGGGTCAACCCCTGCACCTGGAGCAGGTTGGCACCCGCTGAGTCGTCGGTCGGCCGGTCCGGAAAGACGTACTCGATGGTGCGGCCGGTCATCCGGCTCACCAGGTCGCGGGTCGGGGTGTCACGCGCCGGCAGGTTTGCCGCCGTGGTCCGGCCGTCCTTGAGGACGGTGACCCGGTCGCCGATCTCGCGGATCTCCTCCAAGCGGTGGGAGATGTAGATGACGGCGATGCCCTGCGCGGTCAGCTCTCGGATGATCCGGAACAGGTTGCCGACCTCGTCGTGGGCCAGCACCGCGCTCGGCTCGTCCATGATGATCAGTCGGGCCTCGTGCGACAGCGCCCGCGCCATGCTGACGATCTGCTTGCCGGCCGCCGGCAGGGACCGGACCATCCGCCCCGGCGGAATCTCACCGTGGCCGAGCCGGCCGAGGATCTGCCGGGTGTGCCGGGCCATCCGGCCGCGCCGGACGAAACCGAAGTTGCGGTACTCGTGCCCGAGGAACGCGTTCTCCGCCACCGACAGATCCTCGACGAGGTCGAGCTCCTGGTAGATCGTGGCGATGCCCGCCTTCATGGCGGCCTGCGGGTTGGCGAACGTGGCCGGCTCACCGCGCCACTCCACCTGCCCGGAATCCGGTTGGTGCACCCCGGCGAGCACCTTGATGAGGGTGGACTTGCCGGCGCCGTTCTGCCCGAGCAGGCAGTGCACCTCGCCGGCACGCACCTCCAGCTGCACGCCGTCGAGCGCGCGTACGCCGGGGAAGGTCTTCACCAGATCGGTGAGGCGCAGGACCACCTCGCCCGCGACGGTGTCGGCGGGAGCCTCGACCAGCGGCGCCTCGGCGACGGCCTCGGCCGACGCGGTGGCGGGGTCATCCTCGGGCAGAGCCACAGTCTCCTCCTCGCTCACGACGGAATCTCGAACAGCTTCATGCGGCTTCCCCGAAGGCGACGTCGCTCGCGAGGACCGCCGCGCCGGTGACACCGGCGCGGCCGCCCAGCTCGGACAGGACGACGGGAAGGTTGCCGGTCGCCAGCGGCAGTGACCGGCGGTAGACCACACTGCGGATCTCGGCGAGCAGGATGTGGCCCAGCTGGGCCAGCCCTCCGCCGATCACGATCATGGAAGGGTTGGTGAAGCTGACCAGGCCGGCGAGCACTCCGCCGACGCGCCGTCCGCCGTCCCGGATCAACTGGATGCAGGTCACGTCGCCCTCGACAGCGCCCTCGGCGACGTCCAGCGCAGTGACGACACCGCGCAGCGCCAGCCGTTCGGCCAGCGCCGGCGACGTCCCACTGCGGGCGGCGGCCGCGGCGTCCTTGGCCAGCGCGGCGCCGCTGAACAGCGCCTCCAGGCAACCGACGTTGCCGCAGGAGCACATCGGACCGTGCGAGTCGACCTGGATGTGGCCGATGTCGCCGGCACAGCCGTCGGTGCCTCGGTAGACCTCGCCGGTGAGGTAGATGCCGCACCCGATGCCGGTGCCGATCTTCACGAAGAGGAAGTCGTCCACCGAGTGGGCGACCCCACCGTGCCGCTCGCCGATCGCCATGATGTTGACGTCGTTGTCGACCACCGCCGGGCAGCCGTGCTCCCGGCTGAGCAGCTCACGCACCGGGAACCGGTCCCAGCCCGGCATGATCGGTGGTGAGACCGGCGTGCCGTCGCGGAAGCTGACCGGGCCGGGTACGCCGATGCCGACCGCGTCCAGTCGCTCGTACGCGCCGTCGACCCGGGCCTTGTGCAGAAGTTCGTTGACCCGTTGCAGGGTCACCTTCGGGCCGTTGCGGATGTCGGCAGTCTCGGCGTAGTGGGCCACCGGTTCGAGGCGGCCGTTGACCACCTCGACGTCCATCGAACTGGCACCGAGGTCGACGGCGGCGAAGCGCAGCTTCGGGTTCAGCTCGACGAGAGTCGAGCGACGCCCACCTCGGGATGCGGCGAGCCCGGCCTCGGCCACATAGCCCAGCGTCACCAGGCGATCCAGCTCGGCCAGCATGCGCGGACGCGGCATCTGGAGCCGGTCGCCCAGCTCCGCCCGGGACACTGCGCCCTCGTCGCGGAGCAGCCGCAACAGGCGCACGTGTAGGGGGTCGACGGTGCGCACCCGGAGCCCCCTCTTCTTTGGCAGCGTTCACATCGACGCAATGTCGATGTGTTGTGTCCGACACAGTAAGAGCGGTCGGATCGCCTGTCCAGAGCTTCGGCTGTTCCGACGCTAACTTTTGCTCAAACGGACAGAAGTTTCGGTCGCGCTTGCGACGGGATGGACCGGCTTCGCTGCGCACCCTCGCCGTACCGGCACCCACCGACCGGGCGAGCCCCGCCCCCACCCGCACTGCGGCGACGTCGACCTCCACGCCCTCCCGACGGGCGAGTGTCGTCGCCATCGGCCATCATCGGTGTCAATCGGTATCGATGCCCTCGAGCAGCGATTACGCCATCGAGGCGGACACTCGCAGCCCGCCCGAATCGTCGACTCCACCGTCGCGGCAATTGCAAAGGACGTTGACAGTCGTCTACGTGGTCGTTAACGTTCCTGGGCATCGACAGCTACGGGGCGAGTCGCGCACCGCAATTCCCTAATCGCGATGACCTTCCGTTCTGTCGTGCCCGAACACCCCGACGGGAAGGACCCCAATGAATCGACCGACGCGCTTTGTCGCGGCCGTGTCCGCAGTAGCGTTCGTCGCGCTGCTCTCGCCATCGGCAGCCCAGGCGGCACCATCCCCGAAGGGCTCCGAGCTTGGTGTCGCCGCTGCGGCGCCCGTCCGGCAGGCCGCTTCCAGCGCTGCTGAGGGCGACTTTGGCACCCTTGGGAACTGCACCGCCGGGATCTTCTGCGGCGAGGTGAAGAACCGGCTCGGCCGATCCATCAAGCTCTCGGGAAACTGGCCGACCAACAGCAAGACGATGTGGCTGCCGGCTGGCCAGGGCAGCGCATCCGACTCGAGGTACTACTACGAATTCCGGGACACCGACGGATTCCAGGTGCCCAGCGGTTACATTTACTACGACAGCGTGGGTAACAAATACTACCCCGGCTGGCACAAGGTGAACGACCTGCAAGTGGTCACGCTCAACGGCTGGTGCCTCACTTCAGCCTGCAGTTAACGATCGGCTCCGAATAGGCGCGTCAGTGGCTGCCGGGCCGGCACGGGTCCGGCAGCCACCGACGCGTCGCCTCAACCGACCGAGCCGCGCTGGTTGTGCTTCTTCTTGAGCTTGCGGTCGTCGCGCAGCTCGACGTACGGCTCGTCGTCCACCGCGTGTCCGGCCGAGATGGCGCGGCCACGCTCCAACTCGGCGTCGAACTCCGCCCCCAGCAGGATCGCGATGTTGCTCAGCCACAGCCACACCAGGAAGATGATCACCCCGGCCAGCGTCCCGTACGTCTTGTCGTACGAACTGAAGTTGCTCACGTAGAAGGCGAACAGGCCGGAGATCACCAGCCAGATCACCACGGCCAGCACCCCGCCCGGGCTGACCCAGCGGAAGCCGCCGTGCCGCGCGTTCGGCGAGGCCCAGTAGAGGATCGCGAACATCAGGCTGACCAGGATCAGCAGCACCGGCCACTTCGCGATGTCCCACACCGCGACAGCCGTCGAGCCGAGCCCGATCACATCACCGACCGATTCGGCGAGGCGGCCGGTGAAGACAACGATCACCGCGCTGGCCAGCAGCAGCACGCCGATCACCGCTGTCACGCCGAGTCGGATCGGCAGGGTCTTCCAGATCGGCCGGCCTTCCGGCACGTCGTAGATGGTGTTGGAGGCGCGCATGAACGCGCCGATGTAACCGGAGGCCGACCAGAACGCGGCCACCAGACCGATGATCGCGGCGATGCTGGCCAGGCCACCGTTGCGGTCCGCGGTGTCGATCGCGCCCTCGATGATCTTCTGGATGCTGTCGTTCGGCACCGCCTGGTTCACGGTGTCCTTGACACCCTCGGTGGCGCTCTCGCCGAGCAGGCCGAGCAGGGAGATCAGCACCAGCACGCCGGGGAAGATGGACAGCACCCCGTAGTAGGTCAGCGCCGCGGCCCAGTCGGTAAGGCTGTCGTCCTGGAATTCGGTGATCGTCCGGCGCATCGCCGCCTTCCAGCCGCTGCCGGGCAGATCGGTGGGGCTGTCCGGGCCCGCGTCGGGCCCGACCGGCGTGGTGGCGGGATCACGCTCACGCTCACGCTGGGCGGAAGACTCGTCCGAGGCCATCGCCCCTCCTCCTGGTCGCGGTGTCACCTCCGGACATGCCCCGTCGACGGGCGCGGATAACCCCTACTTGTAGAGCAACCTCGCCATTCGACGAGAGGCCACCAGCAGACCGACCGCCATCATCGCCAGCAGGTAGAGCACGTCGAGCAGCCACAGCCAACCACCACTGCCCAGCGCGACCCCCCGGATCAGGTGCACCGACCGGTACAGCGGGGTGATCTCGACGAGCCAGTGCAGCACCGTCGGATAGGCCTGCGCCGGAACGAAGGTGCCGGAGAAGAGGAAGAGCGTGAACTGCGCGGAGGCCATCAGGTCGAAATCCTGCCAACTGCGCATGAAGGTGGAGATCGCCATGCCGAGCGCCCCGAACGCGAACCCGACAAGCACTGCGGCCGGGAGAGTGGTCAGCGCGCGGGTGACGCTTGTCAACTCCAGCGCCACCATCACACCGAGGAACGCCGCCGAGTAGGCGCTTCCCCGCAGCATCGCCCAACCCAACTCGCCCACGGCGATCTCGAACGGCCGTACCGGGGTGGCGATCACCCCGTCGTACAGCTTCATGTACTTCATCTTGCCGAAGAAGTTGAATGTGGTCTCCGAGATCGCCCCGGTCATCGCCGAGGAGGCGAGCATCGCCGGGGCCACGAACTCGGCGTACGAGACCAGCCGCCCGCCGGGCAACGGCAGGTCGCCGACCAGCGCGCCGACGCCCACCCCGATGGACAGCAGGTAGAGCAGCGGCTCCACGAAGCCGGAGAGCAGCAGCAGCCAGTAGACCGGCTTCAGCGCCGCGACGTTGCGCTCGAACACCGACGCCGACCGTCGGGACGCGGCGGAGACGTCGACCAGCCGGGGCAGGATCAGCGTGACCACGACACCCTCTCTGCTTGCTCTTCGGGTTGCTGTTCAGGGGACGGGTCGCTGTTCAGACGACGAGCTTGCGACGGAACGCGCGCACCGCCAGCAACCAGCCGACGACCGCCCAGGCGGCCAGGTAGAGCAGGTGCCCGACGATCGACCACTGTGGGGCGACGCCGAGCGTGGCCGCGCGGCACAGGTCCACGGCGTGCCACAACGGCGTCACGTACGCCAGCCACCGCAGCGCGTCGGGCAACGACTCGACCGGGAAGAACACCCCGGCGAAGAGCGTCATCGGGATGACAGCGAACCGGAACAGCATCGCCAGCCAGTTGTCGCTCGACACCGACGCGGCGTACGCGAAGGTCGGCGCGGCGACGGCCAGCCCGAGCAACGCCACCACCGGCAGGGTGGCCAACGCCCACGGCGACCGCAGTGCCCCGAACAGCCCGGTGACCAGCAGGAACGCCACGATAGTGGTGAGCACCCGGAACAGCACGAAGGCCAGGTGCCCGGCCACGATGTCACTGACCCGCAGCGGTGACGCGCCCTGCGCGAAGTAGGTCTTGACCCACTGGAAGTTGCTGAATACCGGCCAGGTCGAGTCGCCGACTGTCACCTGGAGCGCTGTCGAGGCGATCAGCCCGGGGACCAGCCAGTCGAGGTAACGCACCCCGCCGACGCCCTGGTCGATGTAGGCGCCGACGCCCACCCCGAACCCGAGGACCGTCAGCACCGGCAGCAGGAACGACGAGAACACCCCGGCCCGCCAGGTGCGCCGCAGACCCACCAGGTAGTGCTCGAACACCGCGTACGCCGGCACCCATGGGAACCGCGCCGATCCCGCCGCACTCACCCGACCACCCCGCCCACCGCGCCGGCCATCACGACCTGTCTACCCCCGGGGTACGACAGACCGCCGGTCACCCTACGACGACCCCGCCGACGTGTCGCCCGGGTTTCCCCGCGCCGCCCTGGTTTCGCGGCGTCGCCCTGGTTTCGCGGCGTCGCCCGGTCGCGGCGTCGCCCTTGATCGACTCGGCTTCCTGAAAGTCGCGGTGTCGGAGCCGCCCCAACGGCCCGACTTCCTGAAGACCGAGTTGATCTAGACGCGTGGCCGCTATCTACCGGCCAGCGGCGTCGGACTTGACGAACGTGCGCCACGCGGCGGGCGGAAAGACGAGCACGGGACCGGTCGGGTCCTTGGAGTCGCGGACGGCCACCAGCCCAGGCAGGTTGCTGGCAACCTCCACGCAGTTGCCGCCATCCGGGCCGCTACGAATGCTCTTGCGCCACCGGGCACCGGTTAAATCCATGTCTCCGCCACTTCCGCCATGAGATCGAGGGACTGCCCGTGCGATAGTGCCTCACCCCGGATCGACTCCCACACCTCGACCATCTGACGGACGTAATCGGCGCGGTCGATGACCTGCCCGTGACGCTGTCCAGCGAGGTACACAAGGTCCTCCCCCTGCGACGAGCTTGCGATCACGAACGGCCCTCCGAGCCCAGCGTAAGCACCGGCGGGAGTCGGCACTACCTGGATTCGGACCCTCGGGAACGCCGTGCCGAGCTTCACGAGGTGCTGAACTTGCTCGTGCATGACTTCCGGCCCACCGACCGATCGGCGCAGCACGTGCTCGTCGATCACGGCAGTGAGCAGCGGAGGCCGGTCTCGGGTGAGCAGTCTCTGACGGTCCAGCCGGGTTGCCACCTGCTGCTCGACCTCGTCCGCCGCGAACAAGCCGCCACCGGTCAGTAGCGCGCGGGCGTACCCCTCGGTCTGCAAGAGTCCTGGCACACACAGCGGCTCGAACGAGCGCAGCGCTGTGGTTTCCTGCTCGATGCCGGCCCAGTCGCGGAACCACGGCACCACTGCCTCCCGGCTGATCCGCCGCTGGATGCGTTCGAACCGACCGTCGGCTGAGAACACGGCGTCGCACCGGCGGGCGAAGTCCAGACTTGGCCGGCGCTCGGATGTCTCCACCTTGGCGACAAGCGCCCCGGAATAGCTCAACGCCTCGGCCAGCGCGGCCTGTGACATCCCGTTGGCGGCTCGGGCCAGTCGCAACTCCTCGGCGAAGTGCTCCAGCATGGACGAACTCTCCACGGACACCCTCCGTACATTCCCGTACCGTGCCGGGCCGATCGCCGTACGCGCTGGTCGTCGGCGCGCGGAACCTCCCACCGTAGTCGGGTCTTCACCAGACTGTCACGCAGCGGAACCGCTCACGGGATCCAGACGGCGGGCGGAACCAGGCCGGGAGCGCCCCGTGACCCCCGATCCGGGGCGCTCCCCCACCACCCGATGGAGGTTCCCTCGTGCGACTCACCTGGTCGGCTGATGTCGGCGGCGGGCACTGATGCCGCGGTACCGCCCACACGTGGCGGCACGCCCGTCCTGGCGCTGCCGGGTCTGCGGCGCGGCGTGGCCCTGCTCGCCGGCCCGCCTGGCGCTGCTCGGCGAGTACCGCGAGGACCGGATCGGCCTGCTCATCTACCT
This sequence comes from Micromonospora sp. NPDC048842, assembly GCF_040649935.1. Classification (NCBI taxonomy): domain Bacteria; kingdom Bacillati; phylum Actinomycetota; class Actinomycetes; order Micromonosporales; family Micromonosporaceae; genus Micromonospora; species Micromonospora sp. NPDC048842. The sequence goes on from NZ_JBEZGK010000004.1 coordinate 355,398, forward strand.
CGCCACGCTGCTCTACGAGGCGGCCGGGGACCTCGCCGGCCAGGCCGGTCACGACCGACTGACCGACCGATTCATCACCTGGGCCAGAGCCCGTTGAACGGCGATTCGTTGGCAGCCGGTCAGGCCGGTCGGTACGCGCGGACCAGCGCCTGCACGGCGTAGGCGAGCAGCAGCACTCCCGCGCCGATGCCGACCACCAGACCGGCGGAGACCGCCGAGGCGAGGCCGGTGACGAGGCCCACCGCCGCCACCAGGCAGAGCGCGGCACCGAGCGGGCGAAGCAACGGATCCCGCAGGAGCGGGGCGAGCGGGAAGAAGTGCAGACCGACCACCAGGCAGACCAGCACCGGAACGTACTCGGACCAGTTGGCAGCGACCAGCACGGCTGCACCCAGCCCGGCGGCGGCGAACTCGGCCACGACGATGAGCAGGTACGGACGGTCGGCGGCCCGGTCCCGAGGGCTGCCGGCACCCCGCAGGCGGGAGGACAGCACACCGCCCAGCACGGCGGTGAGCAGTGCGACGATGCTGCCCACCACGAGCAGGGCACGCAGCGGTTGCTCCGCCGCCGGCACACTGAACCAGACCATCGCGAAGATGCCCAGGTAGAGGGCGGTCAGCCCGGCCTGACGTCGGTTGGCGGTCACCAGATCAGACATGAAACTCCCCCGGTTTACGACAGACCGCCGTCACCCTACGGTCCTGGCTGGTGCCTGATCGACTCGGGTTTCAGGAAGTCGGACTGTCCACTTCGCCGTGTCACCCCGACCTTCCGGAAGCCGAGTCGATCATTCGGGCCGGTCAGTCGACAAGGGTGCGGCCGGTCAGGTGCAGGAAGACGTCCTCCAGGCCGCTGCGCCGGACCAGCACGTTCGCCGGCTGAAGCCCCAACGCGGCGACCTCGGCGACCGCGGCGTCGCCGTCGGGAACGTAGAGCAGGACCCGGTCGGGCAACACCTCGACCCGCTCCCCCAGCCCGTCGAGCTTGCCGGCGAACGGTTCCTGCGACTCGGCGGCGAAGCGCAACTCGACCACCTCACGGGTCGAGTGCTGCTCGATCAGCGCCCTGGGCGAGCCCTCCGCGACGATCCGGCCGCTGTCCATCACCACCAGACGGTCACAGAGCTGCTCGGCCTCGTCCATGTAGTGCGTGGTGAGCACCAACGTGACGCCCTGCTGCTTGAGCCGGAACAGCCGCTCCCACACCAGGTGCCGGGCCTGCGGGTCCAGCCCGGTGGTCGGCTCGTCGAGCAGCACGATCTCCGGATCGTTCACCAGCGCGCGGGCGATGGTCAGCCGACGCTTCATGCCACCGGAGAGCGGCTCGACCTTGCTGTCGGCCCGCTCGGTGAGCTGGACGAAGTCGAGCAGTTCGGCGGCGCGCTCCCGGGCCGCCCGGCGAGAGATGCCGAAGTAGCGGGCGTAGACGGTCAGGTTCTCCCGGACGGTCAACTCCGGATCGAGATTGTCAAGCTGGGGGCACACCCCGAGACGCGCCCGGATCGCCGGCCCGTCAGCCACCGGATCCATGTCGAGGATGCGCAGCTCACCCCCGCTGGGTGGGGAGATGCAGCCGACCATCCGCATGGTCGACGACTTGCCCGCGCCGTTGGGCCCGAGGAAGCCGAACGCCTCACCCTGGCGAACGTCGACGTCGATGCCGTTCACGGCGGTGAAATCGCCGAACCGCTTCACCAGCCCGCGAGCCTGAATCAGTGGCCGCTCCGAAGTCACCGCCCGACCCTAACCGCCGAGTCCGACAGCCCTCCACGCAAATACGCTGGACGTGCCAGGACCTGCGACGCGCACCGCGCAGGGCGACCACGCCCGCGACCCTCCGGTCACCCCAACCACGGGCAGCGAAACGCCGATCGATGCCCCACCCGTCAGCCAATCGACGTGTATCGTCCTTTCGTGTCGCCCATCAGCTCGCCCGATGGTTCGCCTTCACCTGCCCTACCAGCCAACTCTCCCGCCGGTGGGTCCGCAGCGAGCCCCGACGGCGGGCCACCCCGGCCACGACCGGAAGCCGAGCCGACAGAGCCCGGCGCGAGTAAGCCCGACCCGAGTAAGCCCGACCCGAGCACACCCGACCCGAGCACACCCGACCCGGGCACGCCCGACCCGGGCGTCGCCGAGCGGGCGACTCGGGACCTGGCCGCCCAGTTCGAGGACGAGAAACCGGGACGGGTGCTCTCCGGGCCGGCGGGTCCGCTCCTCACCACTGCGGCGCTGGCGGTCGGCGCTCTCGCCCTGTGGCAGGTGTTCCGCCCCCTGTCGCAGGGCAGCAAGTACTACCTGATCATCTTCCTGGCCGGCGTACTCCCGCTGGTCTTCCTCGCCTACCCGGCCGACCTGCGGCTGCCGGCCCGCCTCCGCGCCCGGCGACGACGCACCAACCGCGCCGACGCCACCAACCGCGCCGACGACAGCGACAGCGACAGGCGTGCCCCGGCACCGGCGTCGTCGGGGCCCACAGTGGCCGACTGGGTTCTGGTCGTCCTGGCGGTCGCGGCCTGTCTCTACCCCGTCCTGCCGATGCGGATCGGCAGCGGCGGCGGCGGTTACAACGCGTTCCTCGACCGGCAGGGCCTGCTGGCGCCGACGGATCTGGTGCTGGGCACCGTCCTGCTGCTCCTGCTGCTCGAAGCGTGTCGACGTACCACCGGTTGGATCCTGCCGGCGGTCTGCCTGCTGTTCCTCGGTTATGGCTACTACGGCGGGCTGTTGCCGCAGTCCTGGCCGGTCGCGCACGCCGGGCTCGACTTCAGTCAGCTTGTCGATGCGTTCTACAACTCCGACAGCGGCTTCTACGGCACGCCACTCGACGTGGCCGCCTCGTACATCGTGCTGTTCACCATCTACGGCGCGGTGCTGGAGTTGTCCGGGGCCGGGCGGTTCTTCGTCGAGCTGTCGGCCGCGGCGTTCCGACGTTCCCGTACCGCCGCCGGCCGTACGGCGGTGGCCTCGGGTTTCCTGCTCGGCACCGTCTCCGGCTCCGGCGCGGCGACGACGGTGAGCATCGGCGCGGTCACCTGGCCGCTGTTGCGCCGCGCCGGCTATCCGCCGGAGCGGGCCGGGGGCATGCTGGCCGCGGCCGGGGTGGGCGCCATCCTCTCCCCGCCGACTCTGGGCGCGGCGGCGTTCATCATCGCCGAGTACCTGGGCGTCTCGTACCTCCAGGTGCTGGGCTGGGCGACGGTACCGACGGTGCTCTACTACCTCGGCATCCTGCTCGCCGTGGAGATCGACGCCCGCCGCTCCGGCGTACGCCCCGTGGTGATCGACGTCGGCTCGCCCTGGCGGCTGCTGGCCCGGTTCGGCTACCACTTCGCCTCGCTGATCGCCATCATCGTGTTCCTCGCGATCGGTGTGTCAGCGACCAGGGCTGTCGTCTTCGCCATCGTGCTCACCGTCGCGCTGTCGTTCCTGGCTCCCAGGAACGAGGACCGCGCGCACCGACTCACCCCGGGCAGGCTGGTGACATCGCTGGTCACCGGCGTGCGCGGCGTCCTCGCCGTCACCGCTGTCTGCGCCGCCGCCGGCATCATCACGGCGACCACGACGAAAACCGGCCTCGGGCCGCAGGCGGCGGCGCTGCTGATCGGCGGGGCGCAGGCGGCCACATCGGACCCGACGCTGGTGCTGGTGCTCACCGCGCTGCTCGCCGCCGTCGCACTCAGCCTGCTGGGCCTGGCCGTGCCGGTCACCGCGTCGTTCGTGATCGGTTGGGTGATCGTCGGTCCGGCCCTGCTCGACCTGGGCGTCACCGCGCCGGCGGCGGCGATGTTCGTCTTCTACTTCGCGGTGCTGTCCGAGGTGTCCCCGCCGACAGCGCTCGCCGCGGTGGCCGCCGCCGCGGTCACCGGCGGCCGGCTGGTGCCGACCATGTGGCAGACCCTGCGGTACGCGCTGCCGGCGTACCTGACCCCGATCGCGTTCGTCATCACGCCGGCCGGGCTCGGTCTGCTCGGCATCGGTGGCGTCCAGCGGATCGCCTTCGCCGCCGCAGTCACAGCTCTCAGCGTGGCGGTGCTCGCCGTCGCCGCCGGTGGCTGGCTGCCCGGCGTGGGGCCGGCCGGCGCCCCGGAACGGGTCCTGGGTGCCCTCGCCGGCGTGATTCTGCTCTGGCTCGAACCCGTGCCGGTCACTGTCGGCGTGGCGCTGGCCGTCGTCGCGGCGGCGGGCGTGTTCATCCGACGCGGCGCCGCCAACCGGTCATCGTCCGGATCACCAGCCAATCCTGTGGAGGAACACCTGTGAGACGAATCGACGTACGGCTCGCGGCCGGCCTGAGCGTGCTCGCCCTCGTCACGGTCGGTGCCGCGGGTTGCGGAGGTCAGCAGGGCGGCGCGGCAAAAGACGACACGGCCAGCGAGGTCACCTGCGAGGTGACGAAGGAGACCCGCGTCGGCATCGCCACCGGCAACGCGACAGGCGTCTACTACGTGGTCGGCAACGCCCTGGCCGGGCAGTTGTCCGGGGCGACCGGCGGCAAGCTCACCGGCACCGCCGCCGAGACCGGCGCCTCGGTGCAGAACGTCGAGCAACTGGTCGGTGGCCAGTACGACGTGGCGTTCTCGCTGTTCGACACGGCGGTCAACGCGGTGCAGGGCAAGGGCAGCTTCACCGCGCCGCAGCCGGTGGAAGCGCTGACCCGCATCTACGACAACTACACCCAGGTGGTGGTCCGCAACGACTCCGGGATCACCTCGGTGGCCGACATGCGGGGCAAGCGGATCTCCACCGGCTCACCGAAGTCCGGTACCGAGGTGATCGCCAACCGGCTGTTGGAGGCCGCCGGCCTCGACCCGGCGAAGGACATCAGGGCGCAGCGACTGGACCTGACCAAGACCGTCGAGGGGATCAAGGACGGCAGCGTCGACGGCTTCTTCTGGTCCGGTGGTCTGCCCACCGGGGGCCTCACCGACCTGTTCACCACTGCCGGCGACTCGGTGAAGTTCGTCGACATCTCGCCGTTGCTGCCGAAGATGACAGCGTTGAGCCCCGCCTACCAGGCCGGGACGATCGGACGGGACGCGTACCGGACGGCGACCGACACCCCGACGATCGTCGTACCCAATGTGTTGTTGGTCCGTAAGGACCTGGACGCCAACGTCGCCTGCGCGATCACCCGGACGGTCTTCGACAAGCGGGACACGCTGGCCCAGGCGAACCCGGCGGCCCGGGGCATCTCGCTGGAGACCGCCCGCAAGACCGACCCGGTGCCGCTGCACCGCGGCGCCGAGAAGGCACTGACGGACCTCGGGGCGAACTGACCCGGCCGGTCAGACGTCGGCCGGCGCGGTGGCGGCGCGGGCCACACCGACCAGCCGGTCGGTCTCGGCGAGCAGTGCCTCGTCGTCCGCCGGAGTGCCGGGGTCGAGTCGAACCGTCCAGGTCAGACCGTCGACCCCGGCCACGCGCCGGGCCGCGACCCGCGCCGCGCCGCCGGGCACCGGCTGGTGCTCGGTGTACGCGACCGAACGGGTCACCCGAGCCCGCACCTGGTGCGGCAACTCCCCCGGGTCGAGCAGCAGGTACGTCTCGGCCGGACCGTCGGCGACCACCGTGTAGCCGTCCCGTTCGACGAGGGGCTCGGCGGGGGTGACTGTCAACTCCCGGCCGGACCAGACCGCCTTGAGGATGCTGTGCCAACCGAACCGGTGCCCTCGACCGGGCAGCCACAGGCCGAGGTTGGTGGCGACCACCACCCCGTCGCCCTCGCCGTTGCCGGCGGCGGCCCAGGCCAGCACCCGCTCGTCGGCGGTCAGCGGCGGCCGGTCGGCCGGCGGCAGCTTCGGCTTGCGGCTGAACAGTCCCATCTAGAGGCCTCCCGCAGCCTGCTCGCGCAACGCCCGGGCGTGCTGCTCCAGGGACAGCAGCTCACCGAAGGCGGCGAAGTACTCGTCCTTGTTGTTGACCGGGTTGATGCGCTGGATGCGTGACTTGAGGTCCCGGACCCGCGCGGTCACCGACCCGAACTGCACGCGGGCCATGGTGATCGACACGTAGCGCGGGTCCGGTTCGCCGTCGATCCGCAGTGGTTCGACTGCCAACTCACCGACCAGCGCCGCGGCCGCCAGGTCGTCGCAGGCGTCGCGGACCGACTCGATCCAGACCGCGCCGCCGGTCGCCGACGCGGCACCACCGGCCGCCGCGATGGCAGTGCGCACCGCGACGTGCACCGGGTGGCGGTATTCGGTGGCCTCGACCGCGTCGAACATCGGCCCGGCCAGGACCGGTTGCTGGAGGGCGAGTTTGAGCGCCTCCCGCTCGACCATCGACTGCGGGCTGTCCACCGCCGGCTCGGGGCGGGCCGAGGTTGGCCGGGCGGCGGGGGCGGCGTCGCGGGTGCCGGGCGGCGGGGTGTTGGCGGCGGCGAGCACCGCCCGCTGCACCGGCTCGATCTCCATGCCGAGGTCCATGGCGAGCTTGCGGACGTACTCCGGGCGCTTCTCCCGGTCCTTGAGTCGCGCGACCAGCGGCGCGGCGTGGCGCATCGCCTCGACCCGGCCGTCGACGGTGTCCAGGTCGAAGCGGCTGATCACGTGTCGCAGCGCGAAGTCGACGAGCGGCTCGCGGCGGGCGACCAGGTCACGCACCGCAAGGTCGCCCTTGGCCAGCCGCAGGTCGCACGGGTCCATGTTGTCCGGGCTGACCGCGATGAACGTGCGCCCGACGAAGCGCTGGTCGTCTTCGAAGGCGCGCAGCGCTGCCTTCTGCCCGGCGGCGTCGCCGTCGAAGGTGAAGATGATCTCGCCGGCCACCTCGTCGCTGTCGAACAGGAGCCGACGCAGGACGGAGATGTGGTCCGCGGCGAAGGCGGTGCCGCAGGTCGCCACCGCCGTGGTCACCCCGGCCAGGTGACAGGCCATCACGTCGGTGTAACCCTCGACGATCACCGCCCGCCCCTGCTTGGCGATCTCCCGCTTGGCCTGGTCGATGCCGTAGAGCACGTGCGACTTCTTGTAGATCGGCGTCTCGGGGGTGTTCAGGTATTTCGGGCCGTCGTCGTCATCGAAGAGCTTGCGCGCGCCGAAGCCGATCACGTCACCGGCGAGGTCGCGGATCGGCCAGAGCAGCCGGCGACGGAACCGGTCGATCAGGGTGCCGGAACGGGACTCCCGGGACAGCCCGGCGGTGACCAGCTCCTGGTGGGTGAAGCCCTGCTGGCGCAGATGCTTGGTGAGCGGGTCCCAACCCTCCGGCGCGAAACCACAGCCGTAGCGCTCGGCGGCGGCCCTGTCGAAGCCCCGTCGCGCCAGGAACTCCCGTGCCGGCCGGGCGCCGGCAGTGCTCAGTTGCGCGCTGTAGAACTCGACGGCGGCGGCGTGCGCGGCGACCAGTCGCTGCCGCTGACCCTGCTGCGGGCGAGGGCGCGGGGTGCCCTTGTCGTCCTCGATGTAGCGCAGTTGGATGCCGGCGCGGCCGGCCAGCCGCTCGACGGACTCCACGAAGCTGAGGTGGTCGGCGTCCATCAGGAACTTGATCGCGTCCCCGCCGGCCCCGCAGCCGAAGCAGTACCAGACGTTGCGGGCCGGGGACACGTTGAACGACGGACTCTTCTCGTCGTGGAACGGGCACAGACCCTTGAGGTTGCCGCCGCCGGCGGACTTCAGGGTGACCGTCTCGGAGATCACATCCCCGATCGAGGTGCGTTCCCGGACCAGTGCGATGTCCTCGTCCCGGATCCGCCCAGCCATGCGCCACCCCCTCGCCGTACATCCTGCCCTGCCCGACCGACGACACGCCGGCCGGGGGACGCCGGTGTGGCGGCGGCCGCTGCCGGCTGGGCGGTTCCGGCCCGCAGGCCGGGTCCGCCCGGGGACCATGACCAGATGCGCCGGGTACGGACCGAAGCCCCCCGCCTGCCGAGATGGCTGGCTGTTCGGATGGGGCTACCCGGGCAGACCCCGCAGACGGACGAGGCCGGCCACCGGCACGCCACCTGGCTGGAGCTCTTCCTCGACCTCATCTTCGTGTACGCGCTGGCGGCGGTGGTGGCCCGGCTGGGCAACGAACCGGCCCCGTCGCCGAGGGCCGTGCTGGCCGTGATCGGGCTCTTCGTGGTGATCCAGTGGGCCTGGATGGGGCAGGTGTACTACGACACCAGGTTCGATCCGGACGACGCGTTGCACCGAGTGCTGGTGCTTGTCGCGTTGGTCGGCGCGGGCGCGATGACACTCGGGGTCGACGAGGTCCCGGAGAGCGTGCTCCTGCCGGTCGGGTACCTGATCGTGCGGGGTGTGCTGCTCCTGCTGTACCTGCGTGCCTGGCCGACCAGCGCGAAGGCCCGAATGGTGACGACCGTCTATCTGATCGGCTTCGGGTCGGGCTGGTTGATCTGGCTGGTGTCGCTGACGGTGCCCACCGAACTGCGGCCGGTCCTGTGGATCGTCGCGATGGTGATCGAACTGGCCACGCCCTGGGTCGGGGTGCGCTGGCTCAACCGCTGGCCGGTGGACAACAGGCACCTGCCGGAACGGATCGGCCAGTTCACCATCATCGTGCTGGGCAGCGCGCTGGCCAGCCTGCTCTTCGCCGTGCCGGACCATCCCCCGCCCCACATGATCCTCACCGCAGCGATGGCCTTCCTGATCCCGGCGGCCGTCTGGTGGGTCTACACCACCTTCGTCACCACCCGGCTGCTCCAGCGCCAGCTACGTGGCGGGCAGGCGTACAGCTACCTGCACATACCGCTCGGCGGTGCGCTGCTGCTGCTCGGCTGGGCGCTCGGGCAGGTGGTCCGGCTGGTCGACGACAACGCGAACCACCTGCCGCTGGAGCTGCGGCTGCTACTGGGCGCATCGATGGTGATCTGGACGCTATGTGGTCTTGCCCTGTACTGGCTGTGGACACGGCCGAGCGGCGCCCGGTTGGCGATCGCCGTCTACGGGGTGGTCTCGGTCTCGCTGATCACCGCGACGGTGCACCAACCGAGACTGATGCTGTCGCTGCTCTCCCTGGCGGTCGTCGGGTACGCCGTCCTGGTCAGCCGGCGACTGGCCAAGGCCGGCGAGGCAAACCACACACCCGAGGGGTGAGCGGCGCTCAGGCCGCCGCGGCGGGCTCCGGAATGGCCGTCTCCTCGGCCGCCACCTGCTGGTTCCAGTCGGCCTTGGTGGAGCGCCAGCCCTCGTCGTCCATGCCGCGCCGCCAGTAGCCGGAGATGGAGAGCCGGTCGAGGGGCACGCCCCGCTCGCCGCGCAGCAACCGGCGCAGCTCCCGGACGAAGGCGGCCTCGCCGTGCACGAACGCGTGCACCTGGCCGGCCGGGAACTCCAACGCCCGCACCGCCTCGACCAGCGCCTCGCCCACCGGGCGGTCGCCGCGATGCAACCAGGTCAGCTCGACCGCCCCGGGACTGAGCAGCTTCTGCTCCTCCGCCGGGTCGGCGATCTCCACGAAGACGTGGGCCGGGGCGCCCAGCGGGAGGCGCTCCAGCGCGGCGGCGATCGCCGGCAGGGCGCTCTCGTCACCGACCAGCAGATGCCAGTCCGCGTCCGGGCTCGGGGCGTACGCGCCGCCGGGGCCGACGAAGTGCACCGGATCGCCGGGACGCAGCGCGGCGGCCCACGGGCCGGCCAGCCCCTCGTCGCCGTGGTGCACCACGTCGACGGTCAGCTCGCCGGACAGCGGATCCCAGCGCCGCACCGTGTACGCGCGCAGCCGGGGCCACTGCTCCCGGGGCAGGTCCCGGCGGATCGCGGCGAGGTCCAACGGCTGCGGGTACGCGACCCCCGACTGCGGGAACACCACCTTGATGTAGTGGTCGGTGAACTCTCCCACCGGCAGGCCGACCAGTTCGTCCCCACCGAGGACGAGCCGGATCAGATGCGGGGTGGGCCGCTCGGTGCGCAGCACCTGGGCCGTGGTGACGTTCCTGGAGCGTTCCGTCATGTCAGTTAGGTTAGCCTAAGCTGCCTCGTGGTCGGCCGGGGGTGTCCCCTTGCCGACCAGGCGGGTGTGCCAGGTCACCGCCGCCGGGTCGGTGAGCGAGGCGACCTGGTCGATCACCACCCGCAGTCTGGCCCTGTCGTCCGGGGCGGCCCGCCACAGCGGGGCGAAGATCGGGTCGAGCCCTTCCGGGGCACGCCGGACCAGCGCGGCCACCAACTCCGCCAGCATCGTCCGCTGCCGCTCGTAGCGGCCCCGGAAGCCACTGCGACGCATCACGTACCGCAGCGCGATGCCCTTGAGCAGCGCGCACTGTGCCCGCACCAGGCGGGGCACCACCAGATCGGCGGCGTAGCGGCGGTGTGGGCCCGGACCGAAGCGCTCCTCCGTCGCCGCCACCGCCGCGGACACGAACAGCCCGGTCACCCCGCTGGTGGTGGCCTTCAACGCGACCTGCGCGCGATGGCTGCCGTCGTACCCGCTCAACGGGGCGAGCAGCGGACCGGCCAGCAGATCGACGAGCACCTCGGCCAGGTCGGCCGCCGACTCCCCGGAGTAGACGGCCGCCACGTCGGCGCAGAGCGCGGCCCGCTCGTCGGCGTCGGTGAGCAGCGGGTGCAACGTGACGTAACCACCGTGGATGCCGTCCTCCACGTCGTGCACCGAGTACGCGACGTCGTCGGCCCAGTCCATCACCTGGGCCTCCAGGCAGCGCCGGTCACCGGGCGCGCCGACGCGGATCCAGTCGAAGACGGCCGTGTCGTCGGCGTACACCCCGAACTTGCGCTCCCCCGCCCGGCGCGGCCAGGGGTACTTGCCGATCGCGTCCAGCGACGCCCGGGTCAGGTTCAGCCCGGCGGACGAGCCGTCCGGGGCGAGCACCTTCGCCTCCAGGCGGGTCAACACCCGCAGGGTCTGCGCGTTGCCCTCGAAGCCGCCGCACGGCGTGGCGAGCAGATCCAGCGCGGCCTCGCCGTTGTGCCCGAACGGCGGGTGCCCGAGGTCGTGCGCGAGCCCCGCGACGTCCACCACGTCCGGGTCGCAGCCCAGCCGGGCACCCATCTCCCGGGCGATCTGGGCCACCTCCAACGAGTGGGTCAGCCGCGTACGCAGGAAGTCGTCAGTGCCGGCGGTGTGCACCTGGGTCTTGGTGGCCAGCCGGCGAAACGCCGCCGAGTGCAGCACCCGGGCCCGGTCGCGCTCGTACGGCGACCGGCGATGTCCGGTGTCCTTGGGCGGCTCCTCGACCAACCGCGCGTCCGCCGCCCCCGGCTCACTTTTCACGCAGTACGCAGAACTCGTTGCCCTCGGGGTCGGCCAGCACCGTCCACTCGACGTCGCCCTGACCGATGTCGACGTGCCGGGCACCCATGTCGACCAGGCGCTCGACCTCGGCCTCCTGATTGGCGGGGCGCAGGTCGAGGTGCAGCCGGTTCTTGCGCTCCTTGCCCTCGGCCACCGGGCCGAAGAACAGGGCGGGCACCTGGTCCGGGGACTGGCGGATCTCCACGCCGCTCGGAGTCTCGGTGACGACCTGATAGCCGAGCGCCTCGGCCCACCAACGGGCCAGCCGGGCCGGATCGCGGGCGTCGACAGTCAGGCTCTCCCAGACACTGGTCATGCAGTCACCTCTTCCCGTTCGACGCGGCGCCCAATCGGCCGTGTGCGAGCGAGCCAAGATTACGCCCGCCACCACTGCTCGACAGGCTCACGACGCATCGACGAACTGCACACAACCACCGATTGGCCCCCAGTTGCCGACCGATCGCCGAGGGTTACGGGCTCGCGGCCGGAAGTCGCCACCGGTAGCGTTCCCAGCGCGGAAAGTAACCATCCGACTGACACGCAGAGCCGACCGGTGAGGGGTATCGCTCGTGGACGCAGACACGGTGATGGGAACGGAGCTTCGTGGGCTGCGCCAACGCCGACCCGACATCGCCGGCACGGTGCTCGCGGGCACCGACGGCCTGCTCATCTCCAGCGACCTACCCAGCACCGACGCCACCCATCTCGCCGCGCTGGCCGCCGCGAGTTTCGGGCTCGGGCACCGGGTGGCCGACACCGTCCGGCAGGGTGAGTTCCGGGAGTCGGTCGTGTGCACCACGGCAGGCTGCGTGGTCACCTATCCGGCCGGGCGCAGCGCCCTGCTGACCCTCGTCACCATGTCGGCGGCGGGTGACCTGGAGGCGCTGCACGAGGAGGCGCGGGCGGTGGCCCGTCGGGCGGGGTCGTTCCTGGACGTTCGCGGCGGCGGCATCGGCGCCACGGCTGTTCCGGACGCGCACGCGCCACTCGCCGTGCGTACCCCGATGGCGACACTGCCGACGCAGTTGGGCCGCCCGGTCCGGCCGACCTGGCGTCGTCCGCCGATCTGAGCGCCGGCGGCGGCCGGGTGACCAGCCGCCGCCGACGTGCGTCAGCGGCTGTCCGACCCGCCGGTCTCCACCACCGCCCGGCCGGCCTCCAGCCGGGCCACCGGCACCCGGAACGGCGAACAGGACACGTAGTCCAGGCCGACCTCGTGGAAGAAGTGCACCGAGTCCGGGTCACCGCCGTGCTCACCGCAGACACCGAGCTTCAGCCCGGGGCGGGCGGCCCGGCCCTCCTCGGCGGCGATCCGCACCAGCCGACCGACGCCGTCGCGGTCGATCGACTCGAACGGCGAGATGCCGAAGATGCCCAACTCCAGGTAGCGCCAGAAGAACGCGCCCTCGACGTCGTCGCGGGAGAAGCCCCAGCCCATCTGGGTCAGGTCGTTGGTGCCGAAGGAGAAGAACTCGGCCGCCTCGGCGATCTGCCCAGCGGTCAGCGCCGCTCGGGGCACCTCGATCATGGTGCCGATCAGCACCTCGACGCCGCTGTCCCCGACCACCTCGGCGATGATCTTCTCGGCCTCGGCGCGGACCGTCTCCAGCTCCTGGACCGCCCCGACCAGCGGCACCATGATCTCCGGCTTGGCCACGCCCCCGTTGCGGGCGCAACTGACAGCCGCCTCGGCGATGGCCCTGACCTGCATCGCGAACAGGCCGGGGATGACCAGGCCGAGGCGTACGCCCCGAAGCCCGAGCATCGGGTTCTCCTCGTGCATCCGCCGGACGGCGGCGAGCAGCGCCTCCTCCTTGGCCACGTCCTCGCCGCGTTCCTGGGCGACAGCCACGTTGACGGCGAGCTGCTCCAACGGCGGCAGGAACTCGTGCAGCGGCGGGTCGATGAGCCGGACGGTGACAGGCAGGCCGTCCATCTCGCGGAAGATCTCCTCGAAGTCGGCCCGCTGCAACGGCAGCAGCGCCGCCAGCGCCGCCTCCCGCTCGCCCGGGGCCCGGGCCAGGATCAGCCGCTCGACCAGCTCCCGCCGGTCGCCGAGGAACATGTGCTCGGTGCGGCACAGCCCGATGCCCTCGGCGCCGAAGCGCCGGGCCCGAGCGGCGTCCGCGCCGGTGTCGGCGTTCGTGCGGACCGCGAGCCGCCGCTTCCCGTCGGCGTGCGTCATGATCCGGTGTACGGCTCGGACCAGCGCGTTGTCGATGTGCTCGGGGTCGAGGCTGCCCTCGAAGTACTGCACGACCTCTGAGGGCATGACCGGCACCTCGCCGAGGTAGACCTTGCCGGTGGTGCCGTCGATGGACACCACGTCGCCCTCGGTGACGGTGTGCCCGGCCACTGTGAAGCGCTTCGCCGGGACGTTCACCTCGATCTCGTCGGCGCCGGAGACGCAGGTCTTGCCCATGCCCCGGGCCACCACCGCGGCGTGGCTGGTCTTGCCGCCGCGTGAGGTGAGGATGCCCTGCGCGGCGATCATGCCGTTCAGGTCGTCCGGGTTGGTCTCCCGGCGCACCAGGATCACCGACTTGCCCTCGGCGGCCAGCTCGACGGCTCGGGCGGAGGTGAAGACCACGGTGCCGGACGCCGCGCCGGGCGATGCGCCGATGCCCTTGGCGACCGGTTGGAACTCGTGGTCGAGCTGGAAGCGCGGGAACATCAGCTGGGCCAGTTGCGCGCCGTTGACCCGGTGTAGCGCCTCGTCCAGGTCGATCAGGCCCTCGTCGACCAGTTGCCCGGCGATGACGAACGCGGCGGCGGCGGTGCGCTTGCCCACCCGGGTCTGCAACATCCACAGCTTGCCGCGTTCGATGGTGAATTCGATGTCGCAGAGGTCCTTGTAGTGCTCCTCCAGCCGGGCCATGATGCCGAGCAGCTCGTCGTAGGAGGCCTTGTCGAGCTGCTCCAACTCCTGCAACGGCACTGTGTTGCGGATGCCGGCGACCACGTCCTCACCCTGGGCGTTGGCCAGGTAGTCGCCGTAGATGCCCTGCGCGCCGCTGGCCGGGTCACGGGTGAACGCGACACCGGTGCCGGAATCCGGGCCGAGGTTGCCGAAGACCATTGTCACCACGTTGACAGCGGTGCCCAGGTCGGCCGGGATGCGCTCCTGGCGGCGGTAGAGCACCGCGCGCTCGGCGTTCCACGACTCGAAGACCGCCCGGATGGCCAGGTCGAGCTGTTCGCGTGGCTGCTGCGGGAACTCCCGGCCGGTGTGCTTCAAGAAGATCTTCTTGTACGCGTCGACCAGCCCACGCAGGTCGTCGGCGTCCAGATCCAGGTCGTTGTGGGTGCCCTTGGCGCGCTTGGCCTCGTCGAGCGCGTGCTCGAACTCCTCGCCCGGCACCTCGCAGACGGTCTTGCCGAACATCTGGATGAGTCGCCGGTAGGAGTCCCAGGCGAACCTGTCGTTCTGTCCCGCCTGCGCGGAGAGCCCGACCACGCTCTGGTCGTTGAGACCGACGTTGAGGACGGTCTCCATCATGCCGGGCATGGAGAACTTGGCACCGGAGCGGACGGAGACCAGCAGTGGGTCCTGCGGGTCACCGAGGCGCTTGCCCATCGTGCGCTCCAGCGATTCCAGGTGCGCCTCGATCTGACCGGCGAGCCCGTCCGGTTCCCGTCCCGTCGCGAGGTACGCCTGGCACGCCTCGGTGGTGATGGTGAAGCCGGGCGGGACGGGCAGGCCCAGGTTGGTCATCTCGGCGAGGTTTGCCCCCTTGCCGCCGAGCAGCTCCTTGAGTTCCTTGTTGCCTTCGGAGAAGTCGTAGACGTACTTGTGATCGACGGTCTCTTGCGCTGCCACCAGAGCCTCCACAACACACGCGCCGGATTGACACTTAACGAAGGTTCAGTTTTCTTCTTCCCCGGGACGGACCGCCGGCAATCCCGGGGTCGACGTCGATCGGTGGGCGAAGGTTAAGCGAACATCGAGTGACCTGGGACCGTTCGGTGACAATTGGCACAGCCATCACGACTATCCGTGTTCGTACCGGTTTTTGGGAACGCTTCCATGCGCACCATCACGCATCCCGGCCGAGCGTCGTACGCTTGACGCCACGCCAGCCGGTGAACCTCACTTTTGCCATAACCGACGCGAATACACCCCCCGGAGTCGCCGCCGTGTCGACCACCTCCTCCCCCGGCCCCACCGCCGTCCCCACGCCGCTCTCAGCAGGTGAACCGGACGCGGCCACGCTGGCCCGCGCGGCCGAGCAGACAGCGGGCACCCTGCTCGCCCCGGCGGCCCCGCACCGGCTGGCCGACGTCGTGCCCGCCCCCCACCAGGTCCAGCCGGACCCGACCGCCGACTGGGCGCTCCCGGCCGACGCGGTCGTCGTGGCCAGCGCCGACCCCGCCGCGTTGGCTGTCGCCGAGCAGCTCGCCCAGCTCCTGCGTCCGGCCACCGGCTACCCGCTGCCGGTCACCGACGCCACCACGCCGGAGCCCGCCGGTGGCATCGCGCTCGTGCTCGACGGCAGCGCCGACCTCGGGGCGGAGGGCTACAGCGCCGACCTCGGCGCGGAGGGCTACCGCCTCGACATCGCCACCGACGGAGTACGCGTCACCGCCACCACCGCCGCGGGCCTCTTCTACGGCGTACAGACGCTGCGCCAACTGTTGCCAGCGGGGATCGAGAGCCCCAGCCCGGTCACCGAACGCTGGGCGCTGCCCGGCGGGACCATCACCGACGCACCCCGGTTCCCCTACCGGGGCGCGATGCTCGACGTCGCGCGGCACTTCTTCGCCGTCGAGGACGTGCTGCGGGTGGTCGACCACCTGGCCCGCTACAAGCTCAACCACCTGCACCTGCACCTCACCGACGACCAGGGTTGGCGGATCGCCGTCGAATCCTGGCCGAGGCTGACCACCGTCGGCGGGACGACCGAGGTCGGCGGCGGCCCCGGCGGGCACTACACGAAGGCCGACTACCAGCGGATCGTCGCCTACGCGGCAGCCCGCCACATCACAGTCGTTCCGGAGATCGACCTCCCCGGGCACACCAACTCGGCGCTGGTCGCGTACCCGGAGCTGGCGCCGGACAAGATCGCCCCGCCGCCGTACACCGGCACCGAGGTCGGCTTCAGCTACGTCGACCCGGCCGACGAGCGGACGTACGACTTCGTCGCCGACGTGTTGGGCGAGGTTGCCGCGCTCACCCCCGGCCCCTGGCTGCACATCGGCGGCGACGAGGCGTTCAAGGTGAAGGGCGAGGTCTACACCGGTTTCGTCGAGCGGGTCCAGCGCATCGTGGCCGACCTCGGCAAGACCGTCGTCGGCTGGCACCAGCTCGCGCCGGCCGCCCACCTCGACGGGCGGGTCCTGCAGTGGTGGGGCACGAGCGGCGAAGACCACACCACCGCCGAAGCGGTACGCAGGGGCGCTCGGCTGATCGTCTCCCCCGGCAACCACGCCTACCTGGACATGAAGTACGCCCCGGACACCCCGATCGGGCACGACTGGGCCGGCCTCATCGACGTGCGGAAGGCGTACGACTGGGATCCGGGTACGCACGTAGTCGGCGTACCCGCCGAAGCGGTTCTCGGTGTGGAGGCCCCACTCTGGACCGAATCGGTCACCTCGCTGGCCGACATCGAACTGCTGCTCCTGCCCCGCCTCCCGGCCATCGCCGAGTTGGGCTGGTCACCCCGGGCGAGCCACGACTGGGCCGGCTTCCGCGACCGCCTGGCCGGCCAGGGCCCACGCTGGACGACGGCCGGGATCACCTTCCACCGCGCGCCCGAGATCCCCTGGCCCACGAGGCCGGCACTTCCCGCACCGCGCGGCGCGACCAGCGGGACGACGTCCGATCGCTAGCGACACCGGCAGCGCAAGCTCATGGTTGGACCAGGCCGAGACGGCGAGCCGCCAGGTCGCGAACCACTGACGGGTCTACGCCCAGCTCAGTGAGCAACCGCCGGGCCTCCTCGTCCGGGTCGGTCAGCGCAGCGTGCAGCAGGTGGATGCTGCCGGCCGGCAGTCGGGCGCCGAGGGTGCTCAGCTCACGCGCACGCTCGGCGATCCGGGCCGCCGCCACTGTCCACGGCGGGTTGGTCCGGTCGGTGCGCCAGGCCCGCTTGGGTCGCGGCCCGGCGAACTCCCCGCCGTATCTCGCCGCCGCCACGACGAGACCTGCTTCCTGCCGCGTGAGCCCGACATGATCGAGCAGGGCTTCGTTCCCGCTGCCGGAGGGTCCTGCGGGACGCAGCTCCCCCGCGCGCATCTCTTCCTCCAGCACCAACACCGCCAGGATCAGATGGGCCGGCGAGGTGCGGTCGTGTCCGACACGTACCGTCTCGGCCACCGCCTCCAACTCCAACCAGCCAAGCGCGGGCGTGGTCTGGCTGAACAACCGGCTGGCCGAGGAGATCAGGCGCGTCGCCAGCCGCCCGCTCCGCACGGCCCCGGCGCCGGGCCCGGTGAGCACCCCGAGCTGCCGCAGTGGTGCGGCCAACCCCAACCACGGCGGCTCCTGGTCACCCCGGGGCCAGATTTGCGCCACCGCGTCGTCGAGCCGACCAGGGATCAGACGATCCAGGTCGACGTAACGTTGGGCCCGGTCACCAGGCCCCTCCAGAAGCGTCTCCAGCAGGTGATCGCTGCCCACCCACCGAGCCTGACGGTGTAGGGCCAGTTGAGCGGCCATCCGTAGCACGGACTCTGCCTCGAGCTCCCACCCGACTGCTCGGGCGAGTCGGTCAACGGCCGGACCCGGCCACCCGAATGAGCGCCAGTACGCCTCGCGCTGCGCTCGAACCAGCTCGAACGTGACCTCGACCGACAGCCCGAACACGTCGTCCGTGGCATCCGAGGCTGCCGGCTCCCGCGGTTGTGCCCGTACCGGAACCGCCGGGCGCAGCCGCGGATACCGACCCAACAGCGCGAAGAGGAGGTCGTCGGAGCCGATGCTGACCTGCTTGAGCCGGGCAGCCTCGTCTGCGGCACGGCGTAGCACCGCGTAGAGGCCACCGCCGATCGTGACGGACACGATCCCCCCCGTCCCCCGCACCCTGATCAAGTGCCTGGTTGGCTGGCCGACCGTGGCTAGATACCCGTCATCTTCAACGGGTTGTACGTGACCCGATGCTGCGGAGAGTAACGGTGCGTCCCGCGATAGACCTTGGGCTTGCGGTGTGCAGCGTAGCCCCCACCGCCAGCCCGATAACTCTTCTTCGCGGTGCGGGCCGCGTAGTAGGCCCGACCCCCGTACTCCGCCGCCTGCTTGGACCAATGGTTGGAGGGCAGCCAACCCAGGAGCTTGCTGTAGACGCTCTTGTCGTAGACCTCCGAGGCGCCCTCGACGGCTCCGTTGAGCCCTGCGCGTACCCAGGGGGGCAGCAGTCGCATGGCGAGACTCGTTGACCCGTGACTGCGCAGTTCCCGGCCGTGAGTGGGCTCGTAGTCCGCGTCCTGGCTGGACTTTCCCTTGGCACGATGCTTGCCCCCGCAGTTGTGAACGAGGACCGGGTCGTCGCCTGCTCGTACGAGGTAGGTGTGGATGTCGTCGACAGTGAGGTTGTGGACGGTCGCGACAGCACCGTACGCGACGACCGCGATCACACTGACCCGAACTCCGTCGGGATTCAACAACACGTCGCCTGGCCGCAGGGCCTCCGCGCTCAGCCATTCCCGCCGGTTGTCGGCCCAGAACGGGTGCCCGTCGGTGGCGGTCAGGGTGCCGTCGGCCCTGCTGTCCCGGTCCGAGTCGACGCTGATCTCGACGAGCTGCTTGTCTCCGACACCGGTGATCAATGCGGTGACCGGGCGGGCCCCCTCCTCGCCGGTCTCCGGGTCCACGGCCCGCACCACGTCATCGATCGCGATCTTCTCGATGGCCTTGTACGTACCATCCGCCATCAGCACGGAGGTGCCTGGCAGGAAGCTGTTGGGGGTCAGACAGCTGTCGAGGGGGTCCGGCCTGTTCTTGGCGGCGTTCTTCACCGCGCCGGCACCTCGCGCGGCGGTCTTGGCCTGCCGGACTCCCGGGACCATCGAGGCGATGCCCATGGCACAGCCCGCGGTGTCCCCGCCCGCGCAGGTCTTGGCGGTGTCGATCGCCCCCGCCACCGCGGCCACCGCACCGGCGGCGACCGCCACCACCTGCGCCGGTGGTGGCAGCACGGCGGCCACCATCGCCACCGTGCTGGCGACCGTCGAGATGGTGCCCGCGTTGTTGACCACGGCCCTGGCCGCCGACTTGGTGGCGCTGGCCACCGCGTTTCCGGCCCGGCTCGCCGCGTTCTTGATCTTGCCGAAGAAGAGGCCGTCCGGGTCGGCGAACGTGACCGGGTTGTTGTTGGCGTACGCGTACGGGTGCAGGCGCTGCGGGTCGTACTCGTCCGTCTCCGGATCCACCGAGATGAACGCGCCGAGCGCCGCGTCGTAGAACCGGGCGCCGAGCAGCGACAGCCCGGTCGGGTCGCTGATACCGCCGACGAAGCCACGCTGTCCCGAGGGCCACGTGCCACCAACGCCGCCGGAACGCGAGTTGCCGTACGGGTCGGAGTATCTGATCGTGTCGACCCGGGTGACCGAGTTGACCGCCCAGTTCGCCGAGTCGTGCTGGTCGGATGCCAGCCAGACGACGTCCTTTGAACCGGTGGCAGTGGACGACGTGCGGGAGGCGACAGTGTCACCAGCGTGGTCGTAGTAGCGGGTCGCCGTCTTGTCCTGCCCCGCGACGCTCAGCTCGTGCCCGGCGACGAACACCGTGGCCTGGCCGTTCGGATCGATCCGGGCGATCCGGTTGCCGTCGACGTCGTAGACCATCCGCGTGGTGCCGGCGGGTCCGGTGATTTCGGTGAGCTTGCCCTGCGGGCTCCAGTCGAGGGTCTCGCTGACCCCGTCGACCCGTCGGTAGGTGAGGTTGCCGGTGTCGTCCCAGTCGTAATGATCGACCCGCTCGCCAGTTGTCACAGTCCGCACTGCCTGCGGCTTGTCGGCGCCCTCCTGGCCGTAGCCGTAGCTTGAGGTCACGCCGGTGCGCTTGTCGGTCACCGCGCTCCGGGAGCCCGACTTGTGGTACTCGTACGACTTCCAGTACGGGGAGACGCCGCCCACGTCCCCGGCCGTCACCCCGTCCGCGCAGGTGGGAAGCGCCTGCGTCCACGCCTGAGTGAGTCGCCGCAGGTAGTCGTACTTCATGCACTGGACGTCGCTGTCGGCGGGCCGCGGGTTGTCAGCGTTGTCCAGCGGCCGGTTGGCCATCGACAGCACGTTGCCCGCCGGGTCGTAGCGGTAGCTGAGCGCGGCGACGTTGGTCACCGTGGCGTCGCGGTCGAAATAGAACTCTTGGAGCCGACGGGTGACGTCGTCGTAGACGTACGTCTGGTAGGCCTGCGGCTTGTTGTCGACGCCGAGCTTGCGGCTCAGCACCTCGCCGTAGGGCGAGAAGGTGGCGGTGTCGACGTAGACGGTGTTCGTCCCCGACGGGTACGAGGTGCCGACCAGTCGGGTCACGTTGCCCAGGTCGTCGTAGGTGTGGGCGATCGTCTCCCGCTCGAGCGCGCCGACCTTCGGAACGTTCATCCGGTCGGGTGAGCCGTCGGCCTTGTACGTGTAGGTGGAGACATAGGTGCCGGCGGCACCCTCCAGGCCGGGCATGGCCGGCACCACCGACTCCTCGTCGGCGACCTGGTACGCGCTGCTGTAGGCGAACACCTCGCGGGTGAACTGATGCCCGCCGACGATCGAGCGCTGCTTGGTCAGGTGCCCCTTCGCGACTGTGTCGTACGTCCAGTCGGCGGTCAGCTGACCGTTGACCCGACGGAGCTTTTGCCGCCCCAGGGCGTCGTACTCGGTGGAGACCACCTCGTCCAACGTGTTGGTGGACGACGTCACGTCGTCCGCGTTGTCGTAGGTGAGGGTGGTTTCCCCCTTGTCCGGGTCGGTGGTCTTCACCTCCCGGCCGCGCAGGTCGTACTCGTAGCGCCAGACCTTCCCCGCCGAATTCGTCACGCTCGCCAGGTCGCCACGCGGGGTGTAGGTGTAGGTCGTGGCGTCGAAGCCACCGCTCGGGGTCGCGCCGTGATACTGCCGCAGCTCGGTCGTTTTGTCGTCGACGTCGCTGATCGTGACGGTGGCGGTGCCACCCTGCGGCGGGGTGACGGCGACCTGCCAGCCATCGGGGTTGCCGCCGTAGGTGGTGGCTGTCGCCCACAACTGGCCGCTGCTCGACCAGGTGCCCTCGTTGATCACCCGACCCAGCGCGTCGTGACTGAACACGGTCCGCACGCGATCCCCGCCGAGAGTGGGCAGCATGAAGACGGTGGAGGGCGCTCCCGTGATGTGGTTGGGGCCGGACTTGTACGCCTCCAGGCCCCGGTCGTTGTAGCCGGTCGATTCCACCAGGCGCTGCCCGCCCTGGGCGTCCTCCTGCGTCTGCACGGACCGGTAGAGCGAGTCGAAGAGACCAACCTCGGTGAGGTACGTGCCGTTGGGTCCGAGTCGCTTGGTGGTGACCGCCAGCGGCCCGTCGTTGCGGACCACGTACCCGAACTCCATGTTCGGGGTCTGGGTCAGCTCAGCGCGGCCTGGGAGCCACACCTTGGCCAACCGGCCGAGCGGGTCATGAGCGAGGACGGTGCGCTTGTTGTTGGCGTCGACGATCACTGTCGGTTCGGCCCAGGCCGGCTGCTGGGTGGTGGTCGTCTTGTGCTGGAGTGGGTTGAGGGTGACCGTTTCGGTCACCGGCCCGGGACCAGCCGGAGTGTAGGTGGTGGTGGTCACGCCGCCCCGCGCGTCGGTAACGGTCAGCTTTCGGCCCAGCGCGTCGTAGGAACTACGGGACGTGACCGCATAACTGGGGCCGGTCCCCCAGGTGTCGAGGGTGTCCTCGCGGGTCACCAGGCCCTTGCTGGGAGCGGAGCCGTGAGTGTCCGATCCGTCGTGGTAGGTCTTCACGTCGGAGATGACGTCAGCCGGTCGGGACGGGGCGTCAGCGCAGGCCTTGGCGACCGTCTCCACCCGGGACACGGCCTCGCGGATCCACTTGTCGGTGTTCGTGACGTACGTGGTGCGGGTGCAGGTGTCATCGCCCGCCCGGCCGGTGTCGCCCAGGTCGGAGACCACCTCTGGTAGGCCGTCGGAGTTGGAGGTGGTAAGGGTTTCGGTCCGCGCCCACTTGTTCGCCGCGAGCAGCTTGCGGGTCTTCTCGACAGACGGGCGACTGAGGTACGCGCGGTCGGTGCCCCCGGTGTGGGTCCGCGCGGCCGTCTGGCGGGTCCAGTACTGCGTGGTGGACGCCTCGACGACGGTCGACCCGTCGAGGGTCGCCTCCTCGAGTGGGGAGCCGGCCAGCGCCGGGTGGTCGGTGTACCTGTTGGACTCCGAGTCAGAAACCTCGACGCTGCGCCTGGTGCCATTGGGGAGCGGCTGGTCGTGCAGGCCCCGGTAGAACCGCTTCTGGGTGGTCAGCGGTACGCCCCGACCCGGCTCACCGACCTTGGTGACCACCTGGGAGTAACCGCGCCACTGCCCGTACGTGCGGTGCTTCTTCTTGGTGAACTCGCCGTCGTCGTAGCCCCAGAGGACGGTCGTGCCACCCCCAGCGGTGCTGTACTCGTACCGCGTCGTGATCGCCGGCTGATCGGCGGTGCGGTCGATCTCGGAGATCTCGGTGACGACGTACTTGTGGAACCAGTCCCGCTTCGGATCCGTGTAGCCATCCGGGGTCCAGTACACGGGGTAACAGAGCCGTGAGTTGGTCTCCGGTGAGCCCGGCAGGTCGTTCAGGTCGCAGTCGGCATCCGAGTAGGTGACGTGAATGTCGGCACCCGACTCGGTGCGGATGTTCTGGATCCGCCACCGAGAGAACAGGGGCGCCCCGGCCAGAACATTGGCGCGGTTGGCCAACTCCACACCGGTGAACCGCACCGGCGGGTCGGTGACGGTGCCGCCGACGTGCCCGGCGTGGACCAGCTCCTTGAGCCACAGCGACGCCGAACCGGCGACCTTCGGTGCCTTGAACTCATGGCTCAGGCTCCACGACTCGACGTCGGTGAAAGTGGCGCCGGTCCGTACCTGCGTCGTGACCTTCGTGAGTCGCTTGGTGCTGAAGAACACCGGTGCCAGCTTGTCCGTGCAGGGGGTCTCGGCGCACTCCCGGTCCCATGGCACGTCCGGCCAGTTCGCCTTGACCGGCTTGCCGTCCTTGTAGCATTCCGCGACGAGGCAACGGTCAGCAGTGCTGAAGAGCACCCGAGCGGTGGCAGCGACAGTGGGATGATTCGCGTGCAATCCGTACTCGATCTTGGCCAGGTTTCCGCCCCGGGTGAACGACACCCGGTTGTCCTTGTCGCCCGCGGCACCGTAGTAGCCCGTCTCGCCGGCCGAATAGTAGTAGCGGACCGTGTTGCCGTGTACGTCCACAACCTTGTCGAGCATCCAGCGCCACGCCTGCTTGCAGGACGAGTCCTTGAACGCGCTGGCGTGGCAGTCCTCGTTCGGATGGTTGCCGAACACCGGGATCGTCCACCGGGAGTTCGCCGAGGTGACCTCGCTGGCGAAGAAGTACTGCGTGCCGTCCGGCGTGGTGACCGTCCAACGCTCGGACGTCGCGCTGCTCGCTGCGGCCGGGGTGCCCGCGAGTTGGATCTTCCAGTTGCTGTCGCTCTGTGCGCGCCAGACACCCGTCGTGTCGTCCTTGATGAGGGAGGCGTTGACGCCGTTGAGCGAGATGGTGACGTTCGGCGAGTCACCCTTCCAGCACTGGTCGTCGGTCTTCTTGTCCTTGTTGTTCGGATCCTTACCGGCGACAGCGTCGCGGTCATCAGTGCAGGTGACGTAGGTGCGTTCGACGAAGCCGGGCGCGTACTCCCAGCCGTCGCCGATCCACGAGGCCTGGTTGTTGGCGCCGGCCATCCGGCCATCCACGACCTGGGACGAGTAGTTGAGTGAAACCTCCGGGAGTGGCCCTTCCGCCGGAGGAAGCCGAACCTGGTTGGCGTACGAGAAGCCCCCGGCACCATCCCCCGCGGTCCACGACCCGGACGCCTTCAGGTCCGTTGCCTTGTAGTCACCCTCCGCCGAGGCGTCCTCAGCGGTGATGGCGAACACCATCGGGGCCGCGCCGGACAGAGCCAGCTCGGTCGACAGGGTTTTCGCTGTCCCATCGTTTGTCGTCTCCACCGCCACGACCTGCTGACAGTCCGACAGTTGCGGAGTGGTCACCGCGCAGGCCGGCAGCCGTTTGAGAGTCAGCCGTTCGCCCCAGCCCGCCCCGTACAACTGCCGAATTCCGGCGTAGTCGAAGGTCGCCTCAGCCGCTCCCGCATCGCCGTCGACGACGACAACAGGGCCAGTGACGCCCAATCGACGCGAGTGCCGCTCGTCCAGCACCCGCACCTGAACTCGTTGCGGAGCCTGGGCGTCCGGCGCGGCCGAGACCGTGACGGGTAGGTGACCGGCCAGGCCCTTGGCCCTCTTCCCCGGGCTTCCGGCAACCGCAAACGTCGCCTGCCCGGCCGCTGGCCACACGGCGTCCTTCGGCGTGGTCCACCTGCCACCGTCGTCGGGCAGCGGTGTGCGGTCGATGGGCACCGGGCGGGCCGAAGCCGCCTTGGCAGCCTTCACCGCGCGGTCACCCGATGGCACCTCGGCAGCCTCGGCAGGCTGCGCCACGGTCAGTGTCGATGCCACCAGCACCGCGACCATGCTCAGGGCGATCATCCGGCGTGGACGGGACAGGGCCGTTCGAAGCTGCGACATGGCACCTTCCTGACACAAGGGGGGAGGCAGGAGAGTTCGGGTGCAAGCGATGTGATGAGGACGGCAGGTCACACCCCGTCGGGGCACGATCAGCCAGCGGCGAGGTCGGCGATCCGTTCCGGGGCAAGCGTGGAGGTCCAGATCCGTACGTCGTCGACGACACCACCGAGCCGCGAGTGACGGCTCCCGCTGGTGTCCCCGCCGCAACCGATCAGGGTGGGTCCGCCCGCCATCCAAGGAGTGACCGGACCGTCAACCTCGCCCTGCGCGACTCCGTCGACGTACAGGCGGACCTTGCCGGCGCCGAGGTCGTAGACACCGGCGAGGTGCGTCCACTTGCCGAGCGTCGGTGGCTGCTGCGACTCCGAGTTGTGCCAGGCGGCATTCGCTGCGGGCGAGTCCGGCATTCCGAAGTGCCATCGATTGGCGCCCGGGTGGTAGCCGAGATAAAGGCCGGTATTGCCACTGGATATCTGCGACATCACCGTGTGGTGCCCGGTGGTCCTTTCGAGCAGCACCCAGGCGGTCAGTGTGAACGAGGCATCGGTACGCACGAGAGGACCAGGGGCCTCCGCACAGGAGTTCTCGGCCAACTCCAGGCCGAGGGCACCGTCCCGACCGAAGCCCCGATCGCGTGCCCAGGCGTACGGGCCGGTGATGGTCAGGTCGCGGCCGTTGCCGGACGTGTCGGTCAGATAGGTCGGTGTGTCGCTGGCCGGGCCGTCCAGCGGCCACAGACCCTCCAGCTTCACCCCCGGGTTACCTCCGTGCGCGGTGGCCACCTGGGCGGCGGTGAGTGCGCCCTGCCAGGCCTGTACGCCGCTGACTGCCCCCAGGACGTGATCCACTGGATTGCCCAACCACATAGCACAGCCGATGGTGGTGGGGCCGTTGGCCTGCCACGGGGTCGCGACCCTGGGGGCCGACGAGGCCAGGACACCGTTGACGTACAGGCTCATCTGCCGGGCGGTGGCGTCGTAGACCCCGGTCAGATGAGTCCACCTACCCACGTCGGCAGCGATACTGTTGGGGGATCTTGGCCACGGCCCCGAGGAAACGTTGGTATCGGCATCCATCATCATCATCGCCCAGTAATGAGTGCCGTCCACCACCCGGGTGCCGAGATACCAACCGCTGTACTGATTGCCGTCCTGACCGATGACCGTCTGGTTGCCGAGGCCCGCCGCGTCCAGCTTGACCCACGCCGCCACAGTGAACGACTCGTCGGTGCGCACCGAGGGCCCGTCCGTCGCCGCGCACTGCTTCCAGCCGTCCAGTTTCATCGCCGAGGCGACCCGGCCGTACTGGTCCTCGACCCACGACGCACCCTCGGGCACCACAGCGTCGGAGGATCGGCCAGTGGCCTCGGCGCCACTACCGCGCAGCTGCCAGTCGCCGACCAGGCCGGCGGGCAGTTCGGTGGCGGCGCGAGCGATCTGTTCCTCGGAGAGCAGACCCTGCCAGACGCCGGCCTGATCGACCTCGCCGATCAGGTGGTGCAGCTCCGAATCTGCGTTCCCGAAACAACCGACGAGGAAGCGGCTCTTCGCGTCCCATGGCGTGAACGGGATCTCACCCTCGGACGCGAATTGTCCATTCACGTACAACCGCATCATCCGCGCGACCGGGTCCACGGTGGCCGCCACATGCTGCCACTGGCCAAGCGGGGTGGACGTCGGCGCATAGATGCCGGTGAAGGCGGCCGTTTCGAAGTCGCCGGCGGTCAGGCCCAGCTCCCAGCGATCCCGCACGTGGTGGTACAGGAGGTAGAACGAGGGCCGTACCGTCCCGACCTGAGCGAAAACGGTACGAAGGGAGGACTTGTCGGCCAGGTTCACCCAACCGGAGACGGTGTACTCCGCGTCGGTGCGGATCACTGGCGCACTTTGCGCGCAGCCCGTGCCGTCCACGGCAAGCGCAGTACCCGGGACTCCCTTACGGTCGGTGCCATAGCTGGCCCCACCGCCGAGAGTCAGGTTCCGTCCCTGTCCGGAGTCGTCGAGTCCGTTCCCATCGAGCCGCCAGGTGGCCTGTGGCTGGGCCTGGGTGATCCGTCCGGTGAAGAAGTTGAACGCGGTCCGTGCCGAGTAGTTGCCGGCGTTGTCCTGCGCCCAGACGTAGACGACAGTTCGGCCGACCTCCGGGGTGAAGGTGACTGTCGTCGTGCCGGTGGATGCCTGGAAGGCCTGCATCGCGTCGGTCCCGATGCCGTAGGCGAACTGCTTGACGCCGGACATGGCGTCAGCAGAGGTGAAGCTGAGTGTCACAGGCGCGCCCGCGACCGGGGTGCCCGAAACGCGGGTGACCACTGGCGCGGTGGGAGCGGTGTGGTCAACCCGGAAATAGCAGTATCCCGTCCAGCCGCTGCCCTCGCCAGCCACGTCGTCATAACCCTGCACCCGCCAGTTGTAGGCCCCGTCGGCGAGAGCGGGGGCGGCCCATCCGCGCTCGACGCCGGAGGTGGTCCACGCCGAGGTGTGGTCAGCGGGGTTGGTCGGACCGTTGATGTCGAACTGCACCTTCACCGAGCCGTCGCCGTCGTTGGCCTTGCCGTAGAGCGTCGGGGTGGGGACGTTGACCCATGGCCCCGGTGACGTCGTGCTGCAGTTGCCGCCCGGCGACGTGCGGATCGCCACCGGCGCGGAGGGCCGGGACTGGTACGTTGCCTTCAGCTTGACGTTGGCCGGGTCGAATTTGGCCCAGTGTCCGCCACTCTCGCTTCCCATCTTGAGACCGAAGGTTATCGAGGCAGCGCCCGCATTGGCGTGCCGCTGGACGTGGTAGCCGACGTTCGCCCCATTGAAACTCTGCCAATTGGCCGACTGACCGCAGTTGGCCCCGACGGTTTTGGTCTGCAGCGGGCCTCCATGCAGCCACGTATTGGCCATGCCATTCCAGCTGGGAGTGGCGCTTGCCAATGAGTTCGTCTGCCAGATACCGAGAGACTCAGTACAGTTCCCCGTGTGCACCAGGTACGCGTCGACACTAGTCGTATTCACGAGGCGCCGGCCTGACATCGCGGAAATGTCGAAGTAGAAGTGCGACCGCCAGATGTCCCCATGGCTGTCCCAATTTGAGCCGACGCGGGCCACCTCTCGGGGCCAGGAACTACCCGAGGTCCATTGACGGTCTGGGTCGGAATCGTTCACGGGGGCCCACCTGGCCCACTTCATGTCATAGCTCGGGTCGATGAAGACCGGGAACTGGCCCCCGCTCAACACCGCCGGGTCCACGGCCACGGTGAGTGATCCTTCGTCGACACGAACGTCGACCCGAGCCACCGCAGCGGCGTCGGACGGACCACGGACACTCGAGCTGGTCACGGGGCGTTCCCCGCTGGGGTCGAGGGTCCCGGCACCCCGCTTCCCGACGGAGGGCTCACCAGTCGCCGCCGTCGAGTCCCATGCCATCGCCGGCGGGGCAGCCGCGAACAACCCACCCGGACCGGAGATGGTGACGCGATTGTCGGTCACCGCCACGTCGGCCGATCCGCCGAGGACGAACCGCGTCTCCCGGACTGCCGGGTTCTTCGCCGCCACAGCACTCTTGACCACGAGCAGGTGCGAGAAGCCCCCGCGTTCGGCCCGCACCACCAGGTCGACGTCCGGGTAGACGTTCGGGTAGGTGATCGTGTCGCCATCGATGACGCCCTGCGGCAGCGCGCTCGGCCACCCGAGCGAGAAGTCCGCGCCAGCGCCGGTCATGACGGCGAACGGGCCTTGCCCGCCCTGGGAGAAGACCACGTCGGCCGTGGAGGCGACCGGACGGACGCGACCGTCGCCGCCGACCACCAACGTCGTGTCGATCCCCCGCCAACGGCTACCGACCTTCGCCCACTGCGGCTCGGCCCACGACTCAAGCGTGAGCTCACCGGAGGGTTGCGCGAAGACCTTCGTGGTCTCCGAGGCTGCCGCCAGCACCTCGACCGCCGTGTCGCAGGTGCGTGCGAGCGAGATGGCTGCGTCCTCGGACGGCGCCATTGCCGCACCGTCGGCGGCGGCTGCGGAACAAGGGTTCGATTCGGGGGCAGCGGTGGCCTGACCGCTCGCCCCGACAACCGCTATCGCGCCCGCCAAAAGGGTGCCGGCCGTAAATTTTGCCAGCCAGGCATGACGAAGTAGAACCACAGCCGCACCCCCGTAGAGCAGCCCAAGAAGTCTTGCGGCAGACAATACATAGATCCACTGCGTTTAACCATACGCAATTCTGGCAATATTTATTGAGGCCGAATCCAGGGCAGATATACCATTTTGGTCGGTTGGCAACGATGGTCAGGATTGGGCCGCTGGCGCTCCGCGATAAGCGGCCGTACCGGCGGCGTCGCCCACCGGAAGGCGGCAACCCCTCCCGTCGTGCCGCAGCAAACATACGGCGACCAGACAGTGCGAATCGCTCGAATTCGACCGTTTCCGATGGTGTGGCGCGGGATGCGGCGAAGACTCTTCCGGCAGCAGAGCATTGTTGAATACACGAATTGGTCGCCGCCGCAACCTCGCGTGGCGCAATCCCGCTGTCGCCCGCACCAATGGGACCAATTCACACATCATGAAGGGCCCGTTCGGGGCGCCTACCCGAGACCGGCCCAGTCCACACGGCACCCTGCCCCAGCGCCGGCCCGGCCCAGGCCCCGCCAACGGCGCAGGCCGGGAATGGCCGACCATTTTCACGCTGGGCTGCCCCGCTCGCCCCCTTCATGGGCGATCGCGCCCTCCCTGGTCGTGCTCGATCCGGGAGTTGGTGGCCTCGTGCCGCCGGGAGGGGACTATCCCCCCGGATCGAGCACGACCTGGTGGGACGCGAGGTTCCGTGCGGAGCGCTGCCGGCCGATCCGGCGTCACGTTCTGCCCCGCCTCGGACCGGTACGGGGCGCGCGAACCGCGCTGAACCGCATGATCCACTCGGCTTTCATGACGTCGGGGCATCCCCGGCACCCGGACACCGCGACTTTCAGGAACCCGAGTCGATCAGGTCACCCTGGCCGCCATGTCCGGTTGGCCGGCTGAGCGGGGTGGGCCGTATGTCGGGTCTGACGTCGGGTGTCGGGTGGTCGGGGCCACCCCGGCGGCGGAATCGTGGGCCGGGCGGGGTCGTTATACCTGGCAGACCACCGCAACAGTCCCTGTCGTGGGGCGCGGCAGCCGCCGGGAACACCCGCCAGGCCGCCTCGGTTACATCCCCCGCACGGCCGAGCACCACCACGGCCGACCCCGGGCGGGTAGGCGGAATGGCCTGCCACCGCGGATGGTTACACCCTGTCCCGACGCCGACCCCCCGTTGCGGGGTCACCGGGCAGAACCCCTCGAACTTCCCCCGCACGCACCACCCCCCGTTGAGTGCCGTGCGGGCACACCCCCGATGCAGAGGAGCACGCCATCATGCGTACCGATCTGATCCGTAAGACCGCCCTGACCGCCGCCGGCCTCGCCTTCACCGGAGGCGCCATCGCCGGCCCCGTCACCACCGCCTTCGCCGCACCCACCACCAGCAAGCCGGCCACGCAGACCCAGACCGACCGCAAGAGCCACGGCGAGCGGGAACTCGGCGTGCGCTACGAAGCCCAGCCGAACTTCTACTACTGCGGACCCGCCGCCACCCGAAACGCCCTGTCCGTGCAGGGCAAGAACATCAACGTCGACGACATGGCCAAGGAAATGGGCACCACCGAGGCCGGCACCAACTCCATCAACGACATCACCCCCGTGCTGAACAAGGAAACCGGCAAGACCAACGCCTACCGGTCCGTGGAAATCAGCACCCCCGACGCCGACGCCAAGCAGACCGACACCCT